>JAZSMG010000024.1:0-9673 GCA_045535775.1 Christensenellaceae bacterium
TAGAACAGCTGATGAAGCTTTGGCCTGAAACGGCGAACGTTTTAGTGGAAAATAAAATAGTAAACCTACCTATTGCGGAAGTAAAAATAAAAGACGTTATTATTGTTAAAAAAGGGGAAATAATTCCCGTTGACGGTAAGATTTTAAAGGGTACGGGGGCGATAAATCAAGCCAACGTTACCGGCGAAAGTATGCCAATAGCGAAAACCGTTAACGACGAGGTTTACTGTTCAACCATATTAGAAAGCGGATATTTAGAGATTGAAGCGCTAAAGGTTGGAAATGACACCACCATTGCAAAGGTTGCGAAGCTGGTGGATGAAGCTTCTAATTCTAAAGCGCCCATTTCTAGACTTGCAGATAAAATTTCCGGAATATTCGTTCCCATAATTTTAGCAATTGCAGTAGTTACCTTTATAGCAAACCTTATAGCAAGTAATTCCTTAGAGCTTTCTTTAAACTTTGCAATTTCAGTAGTGGTTATAGCCTGCCCCTGCGCGCTTGGCCTTGCAACCCCGGTTGCCATTATGGTTGGAACGGGTAAGGGCGCGCAAAAAGGCATTTTAATTAAAAACGCAGAGATTTTGGAAAACGCTCATAAAATAACTACCGTGGTATTTGATAAAACGGGAACTTTAACGGTTGGCGCGCCCATCGTAACTGATTTTGCAACCTTTAATAATAATGAAGATATTCTTTCTGCTATATATTCAATAGAAAGCATGTCTGAGCATCCGTTAGCAAAAAGCATTTGCGAATACGCAAAAAATAAGGGCGCTACGCTATTAACCGTTGAAGGCTTTACCGCCGTGGACGGTATGGGCTTAAAGGGCTTTATAAAGGGAAACGAATGCCTTATTGGTAATATCAAAAACACACCGCATGAAGAAAATAAGCAAATAGAAGAACGCTACATTAAGCTTGCTTTGGAGGGCAAAACACCGCTTGTAATAGCGGTTAACGGTGTTATAGAGGCACTTATTGCTTTAAAGGATACCGTTAAACCACAAGCCAAAGATACCGTAAAAGAGCTTTTAAAAAGAAATATTAACGTGGTTATGCTAACCGGCGATAATAAGGCAACTGCAAGCGTAATTGCTAATGAGCTGGGTATTACTCAGGTTATTTCAGAGGTGCTACCTGCAGACAAACAACGAATAATAAAAGAGTTAAAAGCAAACGATGAAAACCAGTTTATAGCAATGGTTGGCGACGGTGTTAACGACGCGCCCGCGCTAACGCAGGCAGATTTAGGAATAGCTATGGGAAGCGGAAGCGAAATAGCAACCGAGTCCGGCGATATAGTTTTACTTGGTAATTCTTTAAGTGGAATAATAAACGCGTTAGATCTTTCTAAACGAGTTTTAAGAACGATAAAATTAGGTTTATTTTGGGCGTTCTTTTACAACCTTATTTGCGTTGTAATAGCAAGCGGTATTTTTTACTATATAAACGGCTTAAAAATTAACCCCATGATTGGTTCTGTTGCAATGAGCCTTTCAAGTGTTTCCGTAGTTCTAAACGCGCTTACTATTAATCTTTTAAAATTTAAAAAGGACGGTGGCGAGGCTTGTGATTTAACAAGCTGTAACGAAGAAAAAATTAAGGAGGAAGAAGCTATGAAAGAATATACTTTAAAGGTAGAAGGCATGATGTGTATGCGTTGCGTTGCTCACGTAGAAAAAGCGTGCTTAAGCGTTAACGGTGTTTTAAGCGCAAAGGCAGACCTAGATAACGCATGCGTTACCTTTACTTGCGAAAACGAGGATTGCGTAAATCTAGTTAAGCAAGCTATTAAAGAAGCTGATTACGTAATCGTTGAATAATTTTGCTAACGCTAGCGCTTTTTTCTAGCCAAGCTATTAAAACTTAAAGCACTTAAAAGGGCGGTTAACTTTACTGTTAACTGCCCTTTATTTTGTTAAAATATGCCGTTAATCGACCTATAGCGTGGCTTTTTGTTATAATGAAACCTTTAAGCCAACCTCGCCGGCATATAATAGCTCGCCGTTTGTTAGCTTTAACGCGCCGTTGTTTAAAATATCTTCCGCAACTGCTTCATAAACGATATCACCCTTTGTAACGGTAATTTTTTTACCAAGCACGGCGCTAAATTTCTTGTAATCTTCTATACTGCTACCCGATACAAAGTTAAGCATTAAGGAAAGAAAAAAGCTTTCTACGCTAATTTCCTTACCAAGCGCCTGCTTTAAAGAAATAGCAATATCCTTAATTTCATCCGCAATCTCATTATTAACGTTAACACCAATACCAACCAAGGAATAATCCACCATATCCCCGCAAAAGCCGTTTTGAATGAGTATACCGCAAATCTTTTTGCCGTTTACCCAAATATCGTTAGGCCATTTAATTTGCGGTTGAACGTTAAAGGCAAGCAAGGTTTTAACAACCGCCATAGCGCTATCTACCATTATAGACCACGCATCCTTAACGGCTAGCCCCTCGTGAAAGGTAAGCTTAGATAAATATAGCCCGCCCTTTTGACTAATAAAGGAGCGCCCTTTAGTTCCTTTACCTGCCGTTTGCTCATCCGCCCTAACTAATGCGTCCTTTCTTTTTTTAAGATATTTTTTTATATATTCGTTGGTAGAATCAACCTTAGCTAAATGCTCAATAATCATCATCTACATCCTTAATACTTTTAATTGCGTTTTGCGCACTTTCGTAAGAAAAGCCTTTAGAGAGCAAATAGCGGTAACACTTTGCAAGGTTTTCCTTGGTAACTTCTTTAGAGCGCATATACTTTTTTGCAAGCTCTATTGAAGCGGGCTGTTCATCTATTTCCTCAACTGCGCTTTCTGCGGTAGCTTTATCTATTCCCTTAGCGCGAAGCTGAAGTTTAATAAGCATTTTTCCCTTATTCTTCTCGCTTTGCTTTGCATAACTTGTTGCAAAATCCTTATCGTCTGCAAAGCCGTACCCTTCCAGCTTTTGCACTACCTTAAAGGCAACGGGATATAAATAGCCCTTTTTCATTAGGTAATCTATTATTTGCTTTTTAGTTTTTTTATACCTTGCAACGTAATTAAGCGCTATATCAAAGGCGGTAGAAAATTCGTTCTCTTCCTGAATTTCAGTTAACCTTTCCGCGCTAATTTGCATATCTTGCTTTAAGCCGTATTTAAGCACTATAAGGTTATCTAAGGAACAAAAAAACTCGCCGTCTAAATATATATTACTACGCGATTTATTTTTAACACAAACGGTTACAGAGGTTATAGTTTTCACCCAAATCAAACCTCCTCAAACTCGTAAATAATATCGTTTAATCGCTCTATAGCCTGCTTTTTGTTATAAAAATTTTCAAACGAAGAAACAAAACTATCGCATTCTTCCTTTTTAACTGCAAAAAATACCGTAACCTTATCTGAATATTCTATGGAAAGATTTTTAGAATATCTTGGCATTTTAAAATTAGAAAAAACCTTGTAGTTTTCATAAGAAAAATCCACGCGGAATTTACTGCAAAGCACGCATCTTGTAACGGTTGCGTTATTGCAAGCGCCTGCAGCCGCCTCTGAGTATGCGCGAACCAATCCACCCGCGCCAAGCTTAACACCGCCAAAATATCTGGTAACCACAACCGCAACGTTATAAAATCCCTTATTTTTAAGCACGTTTAAAATAGGCATACCCGCAGTTCCCTGTGGCTCGCCGTCATCTGAATATCTAACGCGCTCTACACCGTCGTCGTAAACGATATAGGCGTAACAGTTGTGTGTTGCAAGAGAATGCTCTTTTTTAACTGAATTTATAAAGCTCTTAGCCTCTTCCTCACTGTTAACCTTAACAAGCTTTCCTATAAACTCCGAGCGCTTAATTTCAGTTGTAAAGTCACCCTTATCGGCAGTTAAAAATTCCATATTTTCCTATTAAAAAGTGGCGCTATAGCTTTATTAACGCCACTTTCACGTAATTTAATTAAACTAATTTAACTCTAATATGAACCTTCTTTCCCTTATGAAGAACGAATTCGCCTTTAGCAACAACCTCATCAGAAAGAGTCATACAAACGGTGGTAACCTTTGCTTCGTCAATAGAAACTGCGCCACCTTCTATAAGTCTTCTTGCTTCCCCTCTTGAAGGAGCAATTTTAGCGGTTACTAAAATTTCCGGGATAAAGTTAACAGCCTTATCAATTTCTACGCAAGGCATATTAGCGCTATCGCCACAGAAGGCTGCCTTAGCCTGCTTTCTGCATTCTTCCGCCTTTTCTTCGCCGTGAACCAGCTTGGTAACCTCGTAAGCAAGTCTTTCCTTAGCAGCGTTAATGCGCTCGTCTTGATGAGCTGTAAGCTCTGCAATTTCATCTAAATCCATAAAGGTTAATAGCTTCATACATTCAGCAACCTTAACGTCCTCTACGTTTCTAAAGTACTGATAGAATTCGTAAGGAGTGGTCTTGTTTTCATCAAGCCATAAAGCGCCTTTAGCGGTTTTACCCATCTTCTTACCTTCGCTGTTTAATAAAAGCGTAAAGGTCATAGCGAACGCATCCTTACCCTCTTTACGGCGAATAAGGTCTGCACCGGCAAGCATATTAGACCATTGGTCGTTACCGCCAAGCTGAAGCTTACAACCGTACTTTTGTGATAAAACGTAGAAGTCGTAGCCCTGCATTAACATATAGTTAAATTCAAGGAATGAAAGGCCCTTTTCCATTCTGGTTTTAAAGCAATCGCAGGTAAGCATGTGGTTAACTGAGAAGTAAACGCCTACGTCACGTAAGAAATCAACGTAGTTAAGATTTAAAAGCCAATCTGCGTTGTTAACTAAAATAGCAGCGTTTTCGCCCTCAAAATCAATAAAGCGTGACATTTGCTTTTTAAAGCATTCTACGTTATGAGCAATCGTTTCCTTAGTCATCATGGAACGCATATCGCTTCTACCGGAGGGATCGCCAATCATTGCAGTACCGCCACCGATTAAAGCGATAGGCTTATGACCTGCTCTTTGCATGTGCGCCATAGCGATAATGGGAATATAGTGGCCGATATGTAAGCTATCAGCGGTAGGATCGAAGCCTACGTAGAAAGGAACGCTTTCTTCGCCAAGCATTTTGTATAAATCATCTTCGTAAACGGTTTGTTTAATAAATCCTCTTGCCTTAAGAGTATCAAAAACGTTGTTAGCCATAGTTTCTCCTTATATATAACTAATATTTTAACCAAATTTAACGCCTTAACGGCTTTTTACGCGTTTCAACTAACGCTCTTTTAATTTTGCTCCGGCTTTTCCGCCTTTGACTGCTTAGAAAGAGCCACCGCGCGATACACGGCAACCGCAATCCAAAATAAGTCCGTTACAAGCGCAAATATTAAAGCGCCATGCACGGTTATTGCCAAACCGCCGTTCGTTGTAAGCCCAGAATAGCTGGCTACTGCAAGCAATCCAAGAAGAGCGGAAAGAACTGCCATAACGCAAGCAAAAACTGATGCGGTAACTATTGAAGCCTTGCGCTTTTTTGCAATACACGAAAGCGCGCCCACGCCCAAGCTTACAGCCTTTACTATTAAGGCAAACAAGATTACCACTAAGGTAGTTACAACCGCGCAACCGTAGGCAATACCTTGACCTATATCGTTAGAGGAAGAGTCCAACGATTCAACGGAGTCCCCAACGACGCCAAAGAGCAATAACGCTAATAAAAACAAGACGGAAATGGCGACTAAAGAAAGGGCTACTGCGGTAAATATTTTAATCTTTTTGTTATTCATACATAGCTCCTAAGCCTTTACGCTTTTCAACGCAACGCAAAGCAAAAGGCATTCTTCCATATAATATTAACATTTTTTTTGATAATTAGCAAATAAAAGGTTGAAAAATATTGTAAATTAATAAAAATTGTGCTATAATTACCCTTAGTTAAAACAAAATTCCATATATCGGAGGATAAAATTATGAATTATTCCAAAGAAGTCGAACATATGGTTTGCGTTAAGCAAGGACCTAACCACGGTCCCGCTCCCATTCCTGAAGAAGGCAGATGGGTGCAATCACGCGAAATTAAAGACATATGCGGACTAACCCACGGCATTGGCTGGTGCGCTCCTCAACAAGGCGCGTGCAAGCTTACTTTAAACGTTAAGAACGGCGTTATTGAAGAAGCTTTAGTAGAAACTATCGGTTGCTCAGGTATGACTCACTCTGCAGCTATGGCTTCTGAAATTCTTCCCGGTAAAACCATTCTTGAAGCTTTAAATACCGACCTTGTTTGTGACGCTATCAATACCGCTATGCGCGAATTATTCTTACAGATCGTTTACGGCAGAACTCAATCTGCTTTCTCTGAAGACGGTCTACCCATTGGCGCTGGCTTAGAAGATTTAGGTAAAGGTTTACGTTCTCAAGTTGGTACTATGTACGGAACTAAGCTTAAAGGTGCGCGCTATCTTGAAATGGCAGAAGGTTACGTTACCCGTCTTGCTTTAGATGAAGATATGCAAATCACCGGCTATGAATTCGTATCTCTTGGCAAAATGACCGACTTTATTAAGCAAGGCTTAGAACCTAACGAGGCTTACAATAAAGCACGCGGTACTTACGGCAGATTCGATGGCGCTTATAAGTATATCGATCCCCGTCACGAGTAGGAGGTAACTAAACATGGCATTATTTGAAAGTTATGAAAGACGTATAGATAAAATCAACGCTACCCTTAAGGAATACGGCATTTCTTCTGTTGAAGAATGCAGAGATATTTGCCTTGCTAAGGGTATTGACTGCGATAAAATCGTTCGCGAAACTCAACCTATCTGCTTCGAAAACGCAGTTTGGGCTTACACCGTTGGCGCTGCTATCGCTATTAAGAAAGGTTGCGTAAAGGCTGCTGACGCTGCTGCTGCTATCGGTATCGGTTTACAGTCATTCTGTATCCCCGGCTCTGTTGCAGAAAACAGAAAGGTTGGTCTTGGTCACGGTAACCTTGGCAAAATGCTTTTAAGTGAAGAAACTGATTGCTTCTGCTTCCTTGCCGGTCACGAATCCTTCGCGGCTGCTGAAGGCGCAATCAAAATTGCTCTTAACGCTAACAAGGTAAGAGTTAAACCCTTAAGAGTTATTCTTAACGGCTTAGGCAAAGACGCTGCTATGATTATTTCTCGTATCAACGGCTTCACCTTCGTTGAAACTAAGTTTGATCCTTACACCGAAACGGTTGAAGTTGTTTACGAAAAGGCTTACTCTAACGGCCCCAGAGCTAACGTTAAGTGCTACGGCGCTGATAACGTTCCCGAAGGCGTTGCTATTATGAAGCTTGAAAAGGTTGGCGTTTCTATTACCGGTAACTCTACCAACCCCACTAGATTCCAACACCCCGTTGCCGGTACTTACAAAAAATGGTGTACTGAAAACGGCGTTGAATACTTCTCCGTTGCATCAGGCGGTGGCACGGGTAGAACCCTTCACCCCGACAACATGGCTGCAGGTCCTGCTTCTTACGGCATGACGGACACTATGGGTAGAATGCACGGCGACGCACAATTTGCAGGTAGCTCATCAGTTCCCGCTCACGTAGAAATGATGGGACTTATCGGTATGGGTAACAACCCCATGGTTGGCGCTACCGTTGCTGTTGCAGTTGCTGTTGAAGAAGCTTCTAAATAATTCAATTAAAACTTAACTAAAAACACAAAAAGTCTTGCTATAACACGATTAGCAAGACTTTTTTTATTTTTGTAAGCGCATATTTTATTGAGTTGTAATTTTTGTTTACAAATTGTAAAATTCTTCGGGGTCTTCAAACACAGACGTGCAACCGTTTCGGCGCGCACGAGCGTTTAGTTCCGGAATGGTTCCATCACAACCAAAAGCGCACTCGTAATTAAAGAATAGGTCGTCACGTTCTAATTGCCAATAACCTTCCCAACTGAAGTCACGAAGTTTTAATGGGTTGTCCTCTGCGCAAACGTTTTCTATTTGCAGTTCCTTTCCCGTAAGCCGAGACTTGTCCCCTATGTAAACGATACGGTTAGCCTTTTGCTTGCCGTTTTCGTCATACGTAACTTCACGGCGGATTACGTTTTCGCTTTCCAATTCTTTCAATAACTTTTGCATTGACCGAGTTGAAACGTTAAAAGCATTTGCGATAGTCTCCAACTTCATTTCACGCCCACTACGCCGACGCAAATAGTTTTTGAGAACTTACTTACGCTTTTTACCCGTAAGTTTCCGCATCTGAAGGGAACCGTTTTCATCAAGAAAATAGAAGTATCCGTAACCTTTTTTCGCCATTTCCCCTTCCAACTATAACAAAATTTCACCCTATGCTTAAAACGCCCTTTTGAATGATTATAAGCCAATTTCTACACCATAAGGCGATAAAATGTAGAAAACCAATAGATTTTAGTGCCAAAAAATCTTAAACATTTTTTAAAATAGGTTGTCCACCCTATTTCGCTTAACTGCGAGATCGCAAATCTACTGTTCAATAATATTACACCACAGCAAATATGACAACCTACGTCATATATTATATAAAATTCCGCTTAAAATAGCAATAGGCAGATTTCCAAAAATATGAATATCTGCCTATCTATCTGTAAAATGTTAATTATTTTCCATTAAATAAGATTTTAACGCATTAAATCTTTTTTCTCTTTGAGTTAAAGACTTACTGCCAGACTGTGTAGTATTATAATATTCTACAACGTGTTTATTTCTAGAATTGATACCTTCACTTCTTAATTCTGTAAAAAACTCATTTAATACAGTTTGAATATTCTTCACGATAACTTCCTTTTTATATACGCCATAAGCAAGATATAATAAATTATACATATGAACTTCTTTAGATATCTTATATTTTTCCAAATCAAGTTTCCAACTCGAGTAGATTTTTATTATTTCTAATACGATATTTTTAAGATCTTTTATTTCTTTCGCTGAATATTTACTCAATTTTTCAATTTTCTTATCTATATTGTTTGCATTCCCGGTATTGATTTTATTTTCTGCGACAAATATAAATACTTCAGTCCAAAAGTTTATATGTTTTTGTCTAATATTTTTTGGAATTATTTCACAAATATCTTTTTGTTCAGACAAAGTTAATATTTGCTTGTAAATCTCGGAATCGTAATATTTAGCTTTCCGTAATTCTGCAGAATTTAACCTCTCACCATTTCTATTTAATCTATCAAAAATTCCTCTCACAATATTAGTGTCGGGTTTTTCAATATATTCCATACTTATTTTATACGACCAAAAAGTATCAAGGAATGTTTCTGCAATCTCATCTGCAAATAGAGAGTTCTCTCCTTGTGCCATCGATACAATCTCACTCATCTTTTTGCCGTTTAAAGGAGTGTATCCGTATTCATCATTACTAAAATCAATGGGCAAGCAAATTTTATCGTTTATAAAATCTATAATTGCACTTAAACGTTGTTTTCCATCAATAATATCATATGAAGTAACCCCTTTATTAATTTTTTGCTCACAAAAAATAGGGGGCATAGGAAAGTTCTTAAATATTGTATCTATTAAAAATTCTTTATCTTTTGTTTTCCATATACCTGACTCACGTTGATATTCAGGATTAAAATTAAATTTCTTTAATTGATACTGCTCATAGAAAACCGAAATGGTTATTGTTGAATTGTATCTTGTATATCTTTTAGGTTGATTCATTATTTTTCCTCCATATAAAAGT
>JAZSMG010000026.1:0-2792 GCA_045535775.1 Christensenellaceae bacterium
GATTACTAGTTTTTTAAAAAACTGCCCCACCGTTAATAATCTTGGGGAAAACATTACCCTTGTTGGGGCTACTAAAACGGTTGAGCCTGAAAAAATTAAAGAGGCTGTTTTGCTTGGGCTAAAGCATATTGGCGAAAATAAGGCGCAAGAATTTATTGAAAAATACCCATTTTATCCCCCTGCTACCTATCACTTTATTGGGCATTTGCAAACAAATAAGGTTAAACAAATCGTGGGGAAAGCGCACCTTATTCACTCTGTGGATAGCATTCGACTGCTAACTGCCATAAATGAACGCGCTAAAGCACTTGATATTACCCAAAATATTTTGTTAGAGGTGAACGTTGCTAAGGACGTGGCTAAGCACGGTTTTTTTAAAGAAGATTTGTTTGATGCCGTTGCTTATGCCAACACTTTAACTAACGTTTGCGTGCAAGGATTGATGACGGTTTTACCAAAATGCGAAAACAAAGATAAACTTGCCTCACTTTGCTTGCAAATGCGCGAACTATATGATATAATAAGAAAAGATAATCCAAGCTTTAAGTTTCTTTCTATGGGAATGTCCGGCGATTATTTAACTGCTATAGAATGCGGATCTAATATGATAAGGATTGGCTCTTTACTGTTTGGCAAGCGCCGTTACAGTTAAGCTTTTACCGCAAAAACCGCCCTATAGCGCGATTAACAAACACTTTAATATGCAAAGGTGATACTATGTTTGATATTTTTACAAAAACAGAAAAGACTAAAAAAGTTAAGAAGACCGCACCAAAAAACCGCCAAGAAAAGCAAGAACCAACCCCAAAGGCAAGCTTGAATTTTAACCAAACGGCAGGAAGCAATTCTGCACCCGGTATTAAAATTTTTCAACCCAATTCCTTTGAAGACGTTGCTGATATTATTGACGTTTTAAATATGGGCAAGCCCGTAATAGTTAACCTTAAGGAGTTAAAGGATTCCACCGCGCAACGCGTTTTGGATATTCTTTGTGGCGCTATTTACGCTTTAAAGGGCGGACTTTGCGAGCTAGAAACCAACATTTACGTTCTTACCCCAGACGGAGTTGAAGGCTAATTTAATACAAGTTTTTACTAATTTTAAGCCGTCACCTTTGTGGCGGTTTTTGTTTTACAAATAAAAATCTAATTTTATAGCACTAAAAAATGCGTTTAGGAAAAAAACCTAAACGCATTTTTTATACTAAATTATTGTTTTTGTAAAAATACACCGATTATATTATCCCTTTATTACATTTGCAGTAACTTTTGCTCTGCATTTTTATAGCTTATATAATAGAATAAATATGCTAAGGCTAAAAGCACGGCAAATACTAAGGCAAAGCCTAAATATACGGAAATTAAAGTGCCTACAATTTGCAATGCTAAAACGGGAATAACTGCAAGCATTCCAACAAAAGTGCAAATGGTTGCACTTGCACCACGCTTAACCACCTCTGCAGGGTTGCTCCATTCGAAGTTATGATATTTTAAGTTTACAGCCAAGCCAAGCAATGCGCCAACAACGGAATACGTTGCAATTATTGCAATTGCTATAAGCACGTCATACCAAGCAGAAGAAAATGCTATGCCAAATAAAATTACGCTTATAACACCGCTTGGAAGTGTGAAAATCAAACAGGTTATAACCTTTGCGGTTAGCCAATTTTTTGCACTTATGGGTAAGCTTTTTATAAACCAAAGGGTTTTTCCTTCAAGAGAAACAGAAAAAGCAGTAAACACAGATATGCCTATAAAAAAGAAGGGAATATACGGTAATGCTACCTGTTTAACGGTATTTAAAAATTCCATATCGCCGGGGGTCACTTCCATATCGCCTAAGTTAAATACACCACCGCCGTTTATTAGCAATATTATTGGAAAAACTATTGCCATTAGGGGCCCAATAATTGAGTTTATAACTATAGTAGAGTTTGAAAAATAAAGCTTTAACTCTCTTTTAACAAGCGTTCCAGTTAAGGAACTGCCCTTTTGCTTCGTTAAGTCTGCACCCTTACCCGTTCTTCTTGCACATATTAAACCGTTTACTTTATTGTAATATTTGCTAACGGTTACAACGTAAAGGAAGGCAATTACTAAAAGCGATAAATCGGTAATTAAAAGATTTAAATAACTACCGGTAATTCCCTTTGCCATAAAGGCAAAAATTTTAATAAAGGCAGGCAGTTGGGTTAAGGTTAAAGCAAGTTCCTCATCTTCCATATCGCTAAAACCGGTGCCTAACATAAAATAAAAATATACGGCTAAAAAGGCTAATGCTAAAATAGTGCCAACAAGCGATTTTCTTTTTACCTTAGACATTAAAATATGAAAAGCCGTTCCCACAATTAAGCCTACGGTTAAGGGTAATAACGGTATAAAAGGAATGAATAAAAGTGTGTTTAACAGCGTTATAGCCCCACTTTTTGCAATAATCATATAAACCGTTGTTGCAGGAATAAAGCAAAGAAGCGCCCCTGCTAAACCAATGATATAAACGTATGCAAGTTTAGAAAGTATTATTGTTCTTGGTTTTAGGGGAAGGGAATTTAAAAAGTCATAATCGGTTGCTCCAAATAAAATTTTAGAGGTTCCAACCGTACTTATTAAAAATATTACACAGTAAAGAAGAACGATTAAGCCAAGTCCGACGTGTTTACTTTCATTAGGCAAAATTGATGTAAAAATAGCCGTATACAATGAAGACATACCAACTATTAGTACAGCAAAAAGCAATAAAACCGCGCCTGTGATTACAAACTTTCCGCCCTGACTTCCCTTATTTTTACCGCT
>JAZSMG010000137.1:0-5262 GCA_045535775.1 Christensenellaceae bacterium
TCTGCGAAATTAGCGGTGGACAGATAGAGATGTTGGAGCGTGGCGAAGGCACCTGTACAGTTAGCGGTGGATATATAAAGATTTGGACTAGTGGTGTCGGTGCCTTCACCATCACCGGTGGAACCTTCGGCTACGATCCCAGTGCCTATGTGGATACTGCAAACTACACCGTGACAGACAACGGCGACGGAACGTGGACAGTTACCGCAAAATAAACCAAAGTGAAAACAACTAAATAAACGAGCCTGCGACGCACAATGTACGCACAGACTCAATCCATAAGCGGTGAGCAGAAATGCTAAATGACGCTTGCTCTAGGTTAATAAAAAGTATTAAAAAAATGAATAACTATTTATATTTTTATAAAAATTATATTAGGAGGTAAAAATATGAAACTTATTAAGCGCTTAATTGCCGTGGTTTTTATAATCACATTACTATCTGCTTCTGCAGGATGCTATATGATATCCGCGCAAAAGATGAAAAGGGTTAAGGGTACGTATAAGCTAACTCATTATACTTATACCCCCCAACACGAACGCAAGGAAGGTTATACCCCAAAAACTAGAAATTACGTGGAAGATGAGGCTTACCGCTATGAGGATTATCTTGTGGTAACGGGCGAGGGCAGGGGATATTACGTTCACAAATCTGCAACAGAGCCCGCTTACGTTAAAGAAATTACACTTTCTTACGAATATAACAGCGAAGACTCTTCTAAGGTAGATTACGTTATTTATAACGATTCCGTAACCGTTAACAGCGATAGCGGTACGAACAGGCTTGGCGTAACGAAAAACAATTTAGGCTATTCTAAGCCCGCTTTTGATTATACGGAGCTCTTTACTAAAAGACCAATGCGCTCAGAATATATTTCCGTGCGTTGGGAAAGGGTTAGTAGCGATACAGACCTATCTTTTGTAGAAAAAGAGCTTGGCGCGCTTAAATATTATGAATACAATGCGTTTAGCGTGCGCGGTGTTTATCAGCGCAGTGCTTCTTGGAATATAGAAAGCGGTGAAGTGCAAAACGATCCTTATCAGTATTACTATTACGTAATAGATCCTGCTAAAAACGCGCTTAAGGCCACCGTTTATTATGCGTTAAAGGAAACGCCCACCCAGCAGGTTAAGCAAGAGATTACTCTTGAACGCTTAGCAGAGGATTGGTCCTCTATTTCTCTTGGAAGTGATATTTGGGCAAAAGAGCCATGGGCATCTTCTTATACTAACGATAACGAAGGGCTTAGAAGCACACTTAATTTTACAAGTAGCGATATTTCAGAAGAAAATATACAAGCGCTTATAGCTTCTTGGCTTCCCGTTGAAGAATAGTTGGTTTATAGCTTAAAAATAGCTATACGGTAACAAAAATCAACTACGTTATATGATTTTTTTAACAAATCAACTGTAATTAACCCATTATTTTAATAAAAACAAAGCCCCTTGCTACCGTTTTGGTAGTAAGGGGCTTTTTGAATGTAAATAAAAATCACGCGATAGTCGCGCGGTTTAGTAGAGGTTTACCGGTGAGTGGAAAAGAGCCTTCCCCAGTGGGGGAAGGGGGACCACGTTAGTGGTGGATGAGGTGTTTTGGTAAAAAATATAAATAAAAATTAAAGCACTAATTATATAACTCCTCATCCGTCACTCGAAAACTCGTGACACCTTCTCCCGCAGGAGAAGGCAAAAGTGAAACCCGTTGACGGGTAACAGGTAATAAGTGCATGACCGGCAAGTCAAACAAAAAGCACGTTTGTGCTAGCCGGTGAACAAGGGTTATGCTCGAAAAATAAAAATCACGCGATAGTCGGTTGGTTCTTTATTGTTACAAAAAAGCCACGCTTTTTCGCGTGGCTAAATAATAAATATAATAATCTTTTTGTTGTTTTGAGCAAAATGAAATGCAGTCGAAGAATCTTTAACGTAAATTACTTTTTAACCAAGCAAATTGCCGTGCGTGAGGGTAGGTAAATGGGGAAGGTATATTCCCCCTTTTCATTTTTAACCGCCTTATAGGTTTGGGCGTGAGCAACTCTTGCAAAACCGCCGTAACGGTGATCATCCGTAGAAAGAACGGTTTTATATTCGCCGGGCTTTTCTACCCTTGCTTGGTAGCCCTCGTAAGAGTTAACGGGGCTAAAGTTAAACAAGAAGGTTATTCCGCCACGCTTGTAAATAAGCACCTGCTTTTCGCCGTCTATATAAAGTGACTTAGGCTCTTTATTAAACACCTTGCGCTTTTTGCAAAGGGCAATCATATCCCTATCGAAGTCAGAAAGATAGTGGTATTTAAGGTCCTTATCGTCTGCCAAATGCCATTGACGGCGACAGTAAAAATAACTCCAGCCGTTGCCTTCTCTTGGGAAGTCTATCCATTCGGGGTGGCCAAACTCGTTACCCATAAAGTTTAGGTAGCCTTCGCCACCGGCAGAAAGTGAAATAAGCCTTATCATTTTATGCAGGGCAATACCGCGGTTTATAACGTCGCTATCAACAAACTTCGTCATAGCGGTATACATAGCGCTATCGCATAGGCGGAAGATAATCGTCTTATCGCCAACAAGCGCTTGGTCGTGCGATTCGGCGTAGCCTATATATTTTTCAAATGGTCTGCGAGAGGTTAGCTCGTGCCAAATATGCCAAACGTTCCAGCTTTCGTCCTTTTGCTCTTTAATAAGCTTAATCCATAAATCGGGCTCGCCCATAGCAAGGCGGTAGTCAAATCCAACGCCACCTTCTTCAATAGGTAAGCACATTCCCGGCATAGCAGACATATCCTCCGCAATAGTGATCGCGTTAGGGTTAACCTCGCGTATAAGCTCGTTAGCAAGTTGTAAGTAGGTTATTGCTTCGGTATCCGTATTCATAGAAAAGTACTTAGAATAATCGGTAAAAGCGCTTCCTAAACCGTGGTCGTGGTATATCATAGAGGTAACGCCGTCAAAGCGGAAGCCGTCAAAACGAAATTCCGTTAGCCAGAATTTAAGGTTAGATAAAAGGAAGTGTATAACCTCCGGCTTAGCGTAGTTAAAGAGCTTAGTTCCCCAAGCGGGGTGGTCGCCCCTTGCTCCCTCGTGGAAAAATTGGTAGGTAGTTCCATCAAACTCGTTTATGCCTTCCGCCGTATTTTTAACCGCGTGTGAATGAACAACGTCTAATAAAACGGCTATTCCCATAGAGTGCGCTTTATCTATTAGCTCTTTAAGCTCGTTGGGCGTGCCTAGGCGTGAAGAGGTTGCAAAAAAGTTAGAAACCTGGTAACCAAAAGAGCCGTAATAGGGGTGCTCCATAATAGCCATAATTTGCAGTACGTTATATCCCGCTTTTTTAACGCGCGGTAAAATATTTTTGGTAAACTCTGCGTAACTACCAACCCTTTCTTGCTCTTGCGCCATACCGATATGGCATTCGTATATAAACAGGTTTTTCTTGGGCTTAAAGCTGTTATTGCGCCACTTATAGGCGGGCTCATCACAAATAACCCCGCACCAACTGTAGTCAACGGGGTTTTGCTCCACGCGCCTAATATATAGCGGTATTCTTTCTAAAAGCTTATCTCCGCTTTTAATAATAGCTTTAACGTGGCAACCGTTATAAAGTGCGTCTTTTCCCTCTAAAAATATTTCCCAAACGCCGTTTTCAAGCTTTTTTAAGGGGTGGTCCAGCCAGCGCCAGTCGTTAAAATCCCCGGTTAAGTAAACCTCGTTTGCATTAGGCGCCCATTCGCGGTAAATCCAGCCGTTGTTTTGCCTGTGAAAGCCAAAATATTCGTGCGCGTTGGCAAACTCGTTTAAGCTTTTTTCGCCCTGTAAAATGCGTTCTTTGGTCTTACGGTAGTTTTCCATGCGAAGCTCAATATCATTCTTAAAAGGAAGAAGAAAGGGATCTCGCTCGAAAATCTTATATTCCATAATAACCCCCTTGTAATTTGCTTTAACTTATCATATATTCTAAAAAATGATAATCCATTTAGTATTATATACCTTTTTTGAAAAACTGTCAATACAAAAAGAAAAAAATTCAGAATGAGCGAAAAATCTATTGTCTTGTCATTCTGGAGTTTGCGTAATATCATTACGTTAGTTTTTAGACTCTATCACTTCGCGTTGCTTGTTCATAAGTGACAAAAATAAATACTTGTCATTCTGGAGCGTTAGCGATAGAATCTCTTGCGTTCTATAATAAGAGCCATCCCTAAATTCGCACGGGTGCGAACATCATTTTGCATTAGCAAAACATCATTCGTGCAACGCACGAACATCATTGCGCTAGCAATATCATTACGTTAGTTCTTAGACTCTATCACTTCGCGTTGTTTGTTCATAAGTGACAAAAACAAATACCTGTCATTCTGGAGTTTTCGCAAGAAAACGATAGAATCTATTGCATTCAGCAAGATTTCACCCACCATTAGGTGGATTTCATTGGTAATGCCTGTCATTCTGAGCTTGTCAAAAAATCTCTTTAAATTACCAAATTTTTTAAAAAATTGCTATTGACATATAGCTATACGTATGGTAAAATAGTGGCATAAAATTAAAAAGAGGAGGAAATTTTATGAAAAAGTCTGCTATGTTTAAAATTTTAACTTTGTTTTTAACTTTTGTAATTTTTTCTTGTTGTTCCGGGTGTATTTTTGCTTTAGCAGATTATTTTAATGAAAAAGACTTACAAGAAGCATTGGAAATACAAAAAGAAAAAAAAGCCTTAGCTGATGCGCTTATTCCCGAAATTGAAGGATACACTTTTGAGGCAAAACCTGATACTCATTTCACATGGAAAGAAGGACGTTGGGAATCGCAGGGGTTTAAAACGTTTGAGGATTTTTTTAGGGGAGGAGGTTTGTTTGATTGTTTAGAAAAATATGACTTAGAAAAAGTAAAAGAATATTGGATTTATCCTTATGATCCGCCTAATGCAGACAAAATAGAGCCACTGGGCTATGTAATACCAACAAAGGAACAAAAGAAATATTTTGAAGTATTTCCTCGGTTTTTTAGTCAAAATATCGCATTTATTAATGGAGAATATTTTATTTTTCAATATATGGAAACTACATCCACTGGACATACATTCGGGGCTGGGGCGATAGCATTATTTTTGTTAGATTTTGAAAAGCACAAGATGTATTACGTAGGCTATAGCAAGGGGTGGATTGAAGCAGAACTAGAAGATAACGAATTGCATAATAGAAGAGTAATGCGTTTTAAACTTACAAAAAGCTAAAGAGATATAATATGAAAAAATTTAGGATTATTAC
>JAZSMG010000061.1:0-5681 GCA_045535775.1 Christensenellaceae bacterium
ACCTGCGTTGAACCTAAGACCTGTAAGAACGGTTGCGGTTATACCGAAGGCGAAGCTTTAGGTCATATTGAAATCGTAGACGAAGCAGTTGCTCCTACTTGTACAGAAACCGGTCTTACCGAAGGTAAGCACTGCGGTAGATGTGAAGAAGTTCTAGTTGCTCAAGAAGTGGTAGATGCTCTTGGTCATACTATGGCTCCTGCGACCTGTACTCTTCCTGCAACCTGTTCAGTTTGCGGTCATACCGAAGGTAGTGCATTAGGTCACGTTTGGGAACCTGCAACCTGCTTATTACCCTCTACCTGTTCAACCTGTGGCGAAACCAAGGGCGAAGCATTAGGTCACGATATGGCTCCCGCTACCTGCACTCAACCCTCTACCTGTGTTAACGGTTGCGGATTAACTGAAGGCGACGTTATAGAACACGTTTACGGTGAATGGGAAGTTGTTAAGGCGCCCACTCATCTAGAAGAAGGCTTACAAAAGAAGGCTTGCGTTCACTGCGGTCACGAAGTAGAAGAGGTTCTTCCCATAGATAAGAATGCAGACTTAGCAACCTGTAACGGTTCTATTGGCGGTAGCGGATTATGCTTATTATTAGCAGCTATTTCCGGTGCAATAATCATCAGAAAGAAAAGAGGCTAATAACGAACGGAACTAAAAAGTTAACAAAATAACTTAACAACGAATAACGCGCTTGCTTTTTGCAGGCGCGTTTTTGTGTTGCAATAAAAGTTTATAATTAAAGGTATTAATTTAATAAATAAATTAATTTAAATAAAAAAACACAAGAAAAAGGCGGATTAGTGCAAAAAACACCATTGAAATTGAGCACTTTTTTTGTTAAAATATTCTTATAGTGGAATAATGTGCTTATTAGCATTTTTATCCGCAATTAAGCAAGGGGGGAATAACTGTGGTAAAAAGAAGGCAAAAGAAAAAAAGCTTCTTTAACTTAAACTATACAATTCTTATTTCTTTCCTCTTTTTGCTTGTAATATTCGTTCCAAGTATTTTATACGTTTTTGAATATAAAAATTACGTTGAGGATAAAAAGCGTATCGTAACGGAAGTGCAAACTAACGTGGATGAAAGAATATCCAGTGTTAAAACACTTCTTAACTATACCTTTTTTGAAGCCACCTTTCAAGAAAGTCTAACGGGTGCCTTTAAAGAGGGGGTAGAGGTAGATAACAAGGTAATTTACGACCGCTTAACTGCAATAGGAATACTTGGTAACACCATAAAAACGGCATGGTATTTTCCGCTTATAAACGATTCTCTTTCGGCAGATAAAAAGGTTATTTCAAACGATATGTTAATGCGTTTTATTCCGGAGGTTGTTGATGAAATTAACGCGGAATACAACAATAAAGAATATCTCAACGGTAAATACTTCATTTTTACCTTAGATACCGCACTGGATGAGGTTGAAGCAAAGTCCATAATTATAGGGCACTGGGTGCTTGGCGCGTCTAACCACAACTTTTTAGAGCCTATTGGCGTTTGCGTTGCGGTTATAAATAGTTCTGCTCTTACAGATAATTTTTCTTTAGTTAAGGAAAATAAGGACGTATTCGTTGGCTTATACACCGGAAGCGGTGACCGTATTTACGGGCATTCGGTAGAAAAAGTGCAAGAGCTGGGCGAAATGAAAGTTGTTAAAATGGAAGTCACCTCTGTTTATAGCGAAATTAAAACCGTGCTTGATTTTAATAAGTTTCAAGTTTTGTTTGATTTTTTACCCTATCTTTTCTCTATAGTGGGAATAATGATTTTACTGCTTGCTCTTTTCTTCGTTTATTTAAAGTTTGATGAAAAGCGCAAAACAGAGGTTTACGATTCATTTATATCTACCTTCCGCCGTATTAGCGAAGGTAATATGAGCGACAGAATAGAAAAGTATAACATAGAAGAACTTGACCTTGTTGGTGAGCAGTTTAACCTTATGATGGACTCTGTTATTATGCTTAACAAAGCACTTAGTGAAGAGGAAAGAAAGGCACTGTTTAACGAAAAGGAAAAGGACAGATATATTATTAAGTACCTAAGCACGCAAATAAATAAGCACTTTATTTTTAACACCTTTGGGGTTATACGTTCTTTCGTTAACCTTGGTAAAAACGAGGATGCCGCGGAATGTATAGACCTATTGTGTAACTATTTAAGATTTACCTTTAAGGGTAAGGATTTCGTTACCGTTGCAGAAGAGGTGCGCGCGCTTAAGGATTACTTAGATATTCAAAGAATAAGACTGCCGGATATAACTGTATCTATCAAGGTGGCGGATGAAATTAAGGATATGCAAATACCGCAGTTTATTTTACAGCCCGTTGTAGAAAACGCATATAAGCACGCCTTTAACCGCACTAACGGAAGTATTTGGGTGGAAGGCAAACTTAACGGTGGCGCGGTTGAATTTACCGTTTCAGATAACGGCGCCGGAATGGAAGATGAAAGACTTCAGGAATTAAGCTTAGCGCTAAAAACTAACGAAGAAAGCCCCAAGGAAGGCGGAATAGGCTTAATCAACGTTCAAAGAAGGTTGAAAATTTTAATGGGCGAATCCGCTTATATTGGTGTTGAAAGCAGTGAGGGTATGGGAACGGTAATTACCATTAACTGTGGCACCGCAAAGGAGAGTTAGATGTTTAAAGTCTATTTAGTTGACGATGAAAAACCTATAATCGAGGAGTTGTTATCCATTATTGATTGGCAAAGCATAAATTGCGAGATTTGTGGATATAACACGGATTCGGTTACCGCGTTAGATGAAATTTTAGAAAAAAAGCCGGATATTTTAATCAGTGATATAAATATGCGCGGTATTAACGGATTAGAGCTTGTTGCGCGTGTAACGAAGGTGCGCAAGGATATAGGCGTTATTTTACTAAGTGCGTACGACTTATTTGATTACGCGGCAGAGGCTATTAAGTTAAGGGTTTTATCTTACCTAGTTAAGCCGGTGAATAAAAGGGAAATTTGCTCCGTTATTGCAGAATATCAAAAGTCAAGGGCGAACGGGTTATTCCACGATTTCTTCAGAATGATAGAAAATAAGGCGATTGATGAAAAAATCATTAAGAAGGTAGAAAGTGAAAGCTTAAGCCTTGGCTTTATTAAAAAGGGCGAAAAATATGCCTTTGATTTTATTGAAGAGGAAGAGACTTTGCCTTGCGTTATTGCAGAGCATAAGGAAGAAGATAGTTGTTTTGCTCTTATTAAGCTTAGCGGTGAGGGCAGTGAGGTATTTGAATATTTAAACGAAAGGGCGTTTGTTGGCGGTGAAAGCTTCTTTAAGTTTGCTAGGGCAGCCTTTGAATTTAAGGATAGCGCGCTTGCAAGCGGTGAAATTAAAAAGGAAATTAAAATTGCAATAGATAAAATATTAGAAGATATTGCAGAAAATTATCACAAGAAAATTTCACTTAGCTATTACGCCTCTAAATATCACTATAATCCAACCTATTTAAGTCAACAGTTCAAGCTATACGTGGGTATGAATTTTATTGATTACGTTATTAAGGTAAGATTGGAAAAGGCAAAAATATTTATGCGGGATAAATCGCTTAATATGAATGAAATTGCCTATAAACTGGGTTACGATGATTACAGTCATTTTAGCAAGATATTCAAAAAGCATGAGGGTATGTCACCCCAAGATTACAGAAAAAACTATTGCTAAAGGCTTATTAGGGAGATTGACTTATGAATAAATTTCAAAAATTATTAAGGAGAATGAACGAGCACCGCGTATATTACTTAATGCTTGTACCGGGCATAGTTCTTACCTTTATATTCTGTTACGTGCCAATGTACGGTATAGTTCTTGCCTTTAAGGACTATTCAATAAGAAAGGGTATTATGGGTTCTGCCTTTATTGATCCTTTATTTACCCACTTTACTAAGCTATTTGATATTCCGCAATTTTGGGTTTCCTTTAAAAATACTATTTTACATAACTTTTTAAAGCTAATATTCGGCTTCCCCGTACCCATAATTATTGCGGTTATGCTTAATCTTATGACTAAAAAGCTGTTAAGAAACTCAATTCAAACGATTTTGTACTTACCTCACTTCGTTTCTTGGGTTGTTGTTGCAGGTATAGTTTTTGCAATGCTAAACGACGGCGGTTATATTAAAAGACTGTTTGAGTTCTTCGGGCTTGGCGATTACGATATTCTTGCAGATGATAACGGCTTCCTTGCGTTAATTGTGGTAACCGATACTTGGAAGGAAGCAGGCTGGGGGTCTATAATATACTTCTCTGCGTTAATGTCTATATCGGGTGAGTATTATGAGGCGGCTAAGGTAGACGGCGCTTCAGAATGGAAAATGCTTTGGTCAATAACCTTGCCCTTGCTTCTTCCCACCATCTCTATAATGCTTATTCTAAGAGTTGGCGAAATGATTAGCAGTGGTATGGACCAAATTTATAACTTATATAACGAACAGGTTTATGACGTTGCAGATAACCTTGCAACCTTTACTTACCGTTACGGTATTGGTAAGGGTAATTTTGAACAGGGTACTGCAATAGGCTTGTTTGCAAACGTAATTAACATCATTCTTCTATTCGTTGCAAACAGAGTAACCAAATTATTAGGTGGGGAGGCTCTGTATTAATATGGCAACTTATAAAATGAAAGAGTCTGCCGGCTCTTTAATCGGTAAAATACTTATTCACGCATTTTTAATTGCATTTTGTATTATAATTATCATTCCATTCTGGATGGTTATTATTAAATCCTTTATGTCTGATACGGATATAATGAATCACCCCTTGGCTCTTTGGCCGGAAAGCTTCCAGTTTAGCGGATATAAAACGATATTCACTAACGAGCTTTACAGCTTTGGTAAGGCGTTTGTAAATTCCGTTTACGTAACCGTAGTTGGTACTATTTATCAGCTTGCAATTACAACCGTTACCGCTTATGCTCTTTCTAAGAAAAAGCTTCCCGGTAAAGGCATAATAATGTTTTACTTCCTATTCACTATGTACTTTAGTGGCGGTACCATTCCTTACTACCTTGTTATTAAGGGATTAAACCTCACCGGTAAGCTAGAAGTAATGTATATTCCTGCATTTATGGGTATGTTTAATATGCTTGTTATGCGTGCTTACTTTATCGGCTTACCCCAAGAATTGGAAGAAGCCGCAAGAATAGACGGGCTTGGTAACTTTGGTATCTTCCTAAAGATAGTATTACCATTATCCACTGCGATTTTAGCAACCATAGCGCTATTTATTGCCGTTGGCTTATGGAATAACTGGTATACCAGTATGCTATTTATGTTACCCCACGATAAGCGTCCCATGGCTTATGCGCTTCAGGTAATCATTGAACACAGCCGTGGCTCTAGCGGTCAGGCAGCAGGCGGTGTTACCATGATAGTAGGGCAAAGTATTCAATACGCAGGTATCGTGGTTTCTATCGTTCCCATTATGTGCGTATATCCCTTCTTACAAAAGCATTTTACTAAAGGGGTATTGGTGGGCTCTATTAAAGGCTAATAATCCCTATTTTGGGGCTCTTCCCAAAAAGTATTTGGAATAAAGGCGCTTATATACTTCGCAATAGTGCAAAAACTTTACGTTTTAGCCTCGGTCATGTACGGCAAGTACAATCCCTTGCTAAATCCGCAGTTTTTTTCTCTTACTCGCATCTAAACGCTTTATC
>JAZSMG010000197.1:0-5664 GCA_045535775.1 Christensenellaceae bacterium
ACCTTTAAAAAATTCTCTTTATTTTAATTGAATGCCTTACGCAATGCTCAAGGATTTCCTTGTTTATATTTTAATATAAAATATTCAACTTGTCAACAATTTTGTAAAAAATTGTTAAAATAGTATAAAACAGAAATCAAAAAGAAAAACCGCCGAATATTCAGCGGTTAAAAGCAAAATTGTGTTCGAGTCGACCTGTAAGCCGAGTTCTGTCTAGTGCGGTTATCTATCTAGGCTTACCGTTGCCGATAAGCTCAAGCGACCTTCGAATGAATATACCGGTCGAAGCCCCGATTGTATATTCCTATCTTGCTTCAGGTGGGGTTTACACTGCCTCCCGCGTTACCGAAGGAGCGGTGAGCTCTTACCTCGCCTTTTCATCCTTGCCCTTTCGGGCGGTTCTTTTCTGTTGCACTTTCCTTAAAGTCACCTTCACCGGCCGTTAGCCGGCACCCTGCTTCGTGAAGCTCGGACTTTCCTCGTGACGATTCCTTCATCGCCCCGCAACCGCACAGTCGACTCAAACATGATAATTTTAACATAAAAATTTTCTTTTGTAAAGTGTTAAATTGCCTTTACTCTATTTTTTAACACCCTTATAGTCGCCGTATAAAATTTGTGATTTATAAAACGTTACGTAGTTATCTTCCCGCCTTTTTCGCTCTACCCCCTCTGCAATTAAATTTGTTAACAACTCTTTGAACTGCAAAAATTTATCGCAAAATAGGTAATATGCCATAGAGCCGGGGACTGCATTTATTTCGTTTAAGTACAGTTTACCGTTGCATAGTAAAAAATCAAAACGCACGATAGATGAAAAATCCAAGCTTCTGTATATTTTTTTTGAAATTTTGTAAATTTCACTTTGCATTTGCTCGCTTAAATCGCTTGGATACCTTCTGTCGCTACCAACAGCCTTATCACCGTTGCCGTATTTATCGTTAAAGGATAGTATTTCGCTTTTTCTTAACGCCTCTTCTATTTTTGATACGTACAGCTTGCCGTTAAGCTCGTAAACGGCACAATTTAAATCTCTTGCGTTTTGCATATAGGGCTCGCATATAATCTTATCGTCGTAATTAAACGCACTGCATACTGCAGAAAACAACTCTTCTTCATCTTCTACCTTTTTAATTCCAATGCTAGAGCCTAGCCTTGCAGGTTTTACAATAATGGGAAATGAAAGTTTATTTTTTGCATATTTTATAAACGCACTGCTTCTTTTAAAAAAGTCCGCACGCTTTATTCTAAGATAGGGCAAGGTACTAACCTTTAGTCCTGAAAGCACTATTTTAGTAAAGTCCTTATCTATTGCGACCGATGATGAAAAAATATCCGGGCTTACAAAGGGAATACCGCAGTGCCTTAATAGGCCAACCAAGGTTCCGTCCTCACCGCCCCTACCGTGCATACAATTTATTGCACAATACATCTGCATTTCTTGCACTTTTTTTCTGCGCTTTAAATACACCTTGTTTTCACCCGGTGAAAAATGCACTTTAAACAGTTTTGAATAATCGGGATTGCGGTAAAAACTCATATCTTTTAAAGGTTCACCGCTCCAAAAACTACCTTCACCGTCTACGTATACGGGAATTGGGGTAAAAAGCTTATCGTCTACACTGTTCACAGTTAGCAGTCCGGTTATAACCGAAACGTCGCGCTCGGGGGATTTTCCGCCGAAAAATATCAATAAATTTTTAATAAAAAACACCTCCGCTTTTTTTGCTTTGGTGAAAACTGTATCTTAAGTTTTTTTAATTGATTTTTCTTTGCGTTAAAGAATTATTTTTTTCTTTTGCAATATAGTTTTTATGAAAATTTATCGGGTAAATCGTTTTCAAATAAAATTACGTCACCCTCTTTAATAACCTCTTGAAGCTTTTTCATTGCCTGCTCTAACGTGCTTGCCTGAATTATTTTATCGGGATCAAATCCGTTTTCTACTAATCCGCCTTTTATTGCAAAAGCAGCAGAACGCCCAACTAATACGGCTATATCGCAAGCCATGGCTAACTTTTTGCCAATAAGGTAATTTTCCATATTTTCTATTGCGCCAAGTTCTACCATACCCGGGGTTATAACTATCTTTCTTCCCTTAAAATAACCAAGCACTTCTAAGGCGGCGTCAACCCCTTTTGAATTACTGTTATAACTATCGTCTATTACGGTTACACCGGCAGGTGTTTTGGTAACACTCAATCTGTGTTCAATAGCCGTTAATCGACTTATACCCGCACTTATCTCTGCTAAAGACAAGCCAAGTTCGTGGCAAATAGCCGCCGACAAACATATGTTGGAAATATTGTGCACGCCCATCAATTGGGTGTGGCAACGAATGCTTTTTTCGTAAATGTGAAGCTCGAAATCACTGCCGTTTTCACCTGACTTAATATCCGTTGCATAAACGGCGGCGAGTTTTTTGTTTAGCCCTGCAGGCACACATTTTAACTTACAGTCGCCAAACAGACTTACTGTGTTTTCGCTATCTACAGTATAGGCAACAACACCGTCTTTCATGCTTTCAACAAGCTCGTACTTAGTTTGTTTAATTGCGTTTAACGTTCCGAACGTTTCTAAATGTTGACCGGTTATTCCGTTGATTATTGCATAGTTTGGCTCAACTATTTTTGCAAGTTCGCTTATATCGCCAACATGCCTTGCGCCCATTTCTGCAATGAATACCTGATGCTCTTCCTTTAAACGTTTTACACTTTTGCAAATTCCCATTGGCGTATTGTAAGAGCTAGGTGTTGCAAGTACGTTATACTTTTCTTCAAGCA
The DNA here is from genome assembly GCA_045535775.1 of Christensenellaceae bacterium. Lineage (GTDB taxonomy): Bacteria > Bacillota > Clostridia > Christensenellales > Borkfalkiaceae > HGM11416. The sequence goes on from JAZSMG010000197.1 coordinate 2,784, forward strand.
TAGTGCACAAGAACATTTTCACAGACGTTTTACCGTAACTGCCGGTTATGCCTATTTTTATTAAGTCGGTACGTTTTTTTAGCTTTTCCGTGCATTTTTTTATATATTTCTTTTGAATTACGCGCTCAAATGGCTTCGTTATATAATATGCAAGCAGTACGAAAATTGGTACACCAAAGGGCATTATGCAAATTGGCGCAAATCTTATTCTTACAAGCAAGGTGTTTGCACGCGCATAAAATGCAATTGTGTTAAGTAACAGTAAAGAGCAAAAGGTTAAGAGTAACAATAGGAAAAAGTACACCGTTATTAGTCTATTCATTCTTGCCGTGCGAATTAACGGGATTTTTTTCTTACGCTTTTTATCTGATACGTAATAAATTAACGAAAATAAAACGTAAAACACAAAGCCTATATAAAACACCCAAGCGCCATCTGCAAAGGCAAATACGATATTAAATATTAAAAACGCCAACAGACTTAACATCGACAGGGTTGCAAGCCTCGTTAAGTAAACGTTATCCCTTCTTCTTAACCACTTAAAATAACCAAACCCTTCATAACCCGACTGTTGCATAATTTGCAAAAACTTTACCGAAATCAATAACAGTAAAAGGGCGTTTGCTACGCTTATGGCAAAATATGCAATTAAATGCGCGTAGGTGAATACGTCTGATAAATTTTTAGCATTTTGAAAATACCACATTAGATTAAAAACTCCCTTACTACGTTATTGAATTCGTTAGCCCTTTCTGCATAACAAAAATGACCGCAGTTCTTCATTATATAACTTTCACAGTTGCTTATATTTTCAGTTAATCGCCTTGCCAATTTTGGTGGGGTTTGATCATCATTTTCACCAAATATAACAAGTGTTGGTGCTTTTATTTTACGCAAGCTTCCATCCAGATATTCGTTAGTTACAAGCTTAAAGGTTGTTTTCATTACGTCATCTAAGCTATTGTAATCACTTGAAAAAAAGGCTTTTTCTAATTTTTGCTTGCTAAAAAAAGGTTTTGCTAACCTATACACTCTTCGTTTTATTGCTTTTTTAAAAGAAAAATAAGGCTTCAACCCGGCAACACCGCACAAAACTGCTTTTTCTATAACGTTGCTTTCCGCCATACTTTTAAGAGCTACTCTACAACCAAAGGAATGAGCTACAACACTTACCCTTTCGCCGTATTTTATAGCCACCTTATTAAACTCTGCAACATAGTCGGCTAGGTTATACGCCCTTGTTGCGGGAACGTTTTTTCCAAACCCATATAGATCGTAGGCAATAACTCTGTAATAGCGCGAAAAGTAGTTTAACTGTGACGCAAAAAATTCCTTTGAACAACCGAAGCCGTGTAAGAATATAAGGGGTTTTCCACTCCCCCGTTCTATTATTGGAATGCTTTTGTTATTGAACAAATTAAATTTCCTTCAACATTACTATCGCATCTTCAGTGTCTTCATAATACTTTTTTCTTATGCCAACTTCTTTAAAGCCCATCTTTTTGTAAAGGGCACGTGCAGGTGTATTACTTACCCTTACTTCAAGGAATAATTCATCTACGTTTTTAATTAAAAGCCCTTCTATAAGTCGATTAATTAACATTTGGGCAATTCCTTGTCTTCTTAACTCCGGCTTAACGGCAACAAGCGCTATATCTGCTTGATTAAAGCAAAATATCGCACCGACGTAGCCAATCAGTTGCCCGTTATCTTCTGCAACAAAACCCAAAAAGGATGATTGGCTTTGGGTTTCTTTTACCATTTCATAATTCCAAGGGAACAAAAAGCATTCTTGCTCTAATTCCGTTACTCCTTGGTTATCCTCTGCTAGCCATTCCCTAATTAGCAACTCTCTTCCTCCGCCTGACTTCTCTTTACGTATAAAGGTTCTACGTTGTTATAGTCAGTTATATCGTTGACTTTTGCAATTACGGCATTTTTTAATCCGCTTAAGCTATCACAGATTATTCCGCTTTCAAAAAGAGTCTGTTTGAAAGAAGAAGGGGTAAAATCTGCTAAATTTTCCCTTAACTGTTCATAACTCATAAAGGAAGGACTGTTAACAAGTTGTTTATCGCTGTAAAATGCACAATAATAATTATCGTGATTTGCATCAACCAAACAACATACCCTTTGGGGTGCATTACTAGCATATGCTATTAAATCAAAAGAGGTGAGAGAAAGTACTTTTTTTGAATTTGCAAAAGCGAGCGCCTTTATTGTTGCAACGCCTATTCTTATGCCTGTAAAAGAGCCCGGCCCAGTTACTACGGCAAAAAAATCAAGCTCACTTAAACTCACCTTTGCTTCATCCAATATTTCCTCTAAAAAAGGCATTAACGTTAGAGAGTGCTTGGTTTGAGAACCTTCTAATTTTTTAACAAACTCTTTTTCATCAACCTGCAAATACACTAACAAATCACCGCTTGTATCTATAGCTAAATACTTCAAAATTCAATTCTCCTTCGATTTTCGCCAATTTTTTCTATCTTCACTTCTATACAGTTTTTTGGTAATACGTCCTTAATATTTTCGCTCCATTCGATTACACAAATACCGTCTGCATAAAAATAATCGGTTAACCCCAACCCTTCGGCATCTTCACCGCTTGAAAGGCGATAACAGTCGTAATGATATAAAATTCCGTCGTAATCGTTCATATATGCGTAAGTTGGGCTGGTTATGCGCTCGGTAATACCTAAAGCCTTGGCAACACCTTTTACGAACACCGTTTTTCCTGCACCCATTTCGCCTTTGAGCAATACCACGGACCCATTTTTTAATCCGCTTGCAAACTGCTCGCCTAAGCTTTGAGTTTGTTCCGCGTTTTCAATATAATAAACCATAAGTCGGAGGCCAAGCGGTCTTAGGAAGACAATTT
>JAZSMG010000203.1:0-5035 GCA_045535775.1 Christensenellaceae bacterium
TATAAAGATTATTTTTAACTTTGAAGAAGAGGTTTGCTTACACTTAGAAGCATCAAACTTTTTCACAGAGCTTAACGAATTTTTACAAACCTGTTTTTGTGAAAAATTTACATATCAGTTTAACCCCAGAAAGGATGAAGATACCACCGATATTTTAAAGGAAGAAAAGGTGGATTACGCACGTATAGAGCAAATCCCTGCGCGCTACTTTAAGGTTGATGCCGTTACCCGTTTGTTTGATAACAACGAAACCAACGAGGTAATGTATATTGCAGACGCCTTAGAAAGAACGGGCGAAATTGCTATTGCCGGCAAAATTATCGGCATAAGAGAAAGAGAAACCAAAAACGGCAAGCCCTTCTTTATAATAGATTTTAACGACGGAACGGGCAGAATGTCCGGAACGGTTTTTTCTACTAAAGAGATTCTTAAAAAGATGCAAAAAGTGCAAGAGGGTAGTGAGGTTGTTGTAGTTGGACTTGCAGAGGTTACCCCTGAAGGTTACCGCAGATTCACCATTAAAAGCTTAAACTATTGCGAGCTTCCCAAGGACTTCGTATATCAAGAAAAAGAATCTAGAAAGCCACCCGAATCATATCTTGTGGTTAAGCCTGAGCCAATGCAAACAGTTTTACAAACGGATATGTTCTCTTTAGTTGATGATATTCCCCAATGCTTAAAGGGCAAGAGCTTCGTTGTTTTAGACTTTGAAACTACCGGCACGATGCCACAGGAAGATAAAATAACGGAAGTTGGTGCCGTTAAAATAGTAGACGGTAAAATAGTAGAAAAATTTGCAACTATGGTTAACCCGGAACGTAAAATACCTGAAGTGGTTGTAGAGCTTACCGGTATAACCGATGAAATGGTTGCAGATGCACCTAAGTTTGAAGAGATTGCAGGCGATTTATACAAGTTCTGCCACGGCACTATAATAATTGCTCACAACCTCACCTTTGACTATGCGTTTTTAAAGAATATGTCTAAGCCGTTAAACTATATTTACTCTAACAGGGGTATAGATACGTTAAGTATGGCAAGGGATTTACTTCCCAACTTAGGTCACCACAAACTCAACAATATTTGTGAATATTTTGGTATAGAGCTAGTGCACCACAGGGCGTATAACGATGCTTATGCAACCGCGCAAGCATTCATAGAAATGATAAAACTAAAGGGCGGAATGCCCGAATTTGATGTTTAATAGCATATAAAATGGCTTAAGTTTGATTAAAAAAACGTTTTTTTATAAAAAACGCTTGCAAAAAACATTTTAATGTGCTATTATATAGATGCTCAATATATCAAACGTAGTTTGAGAGTGGTTGTCCGCTCTCAAATTTTTATTCTATGGGGTATTTATGAAAACTAAGAATATTGAAGAGTTAAGAGTTCTTCTTGAGGGCATTGCTTCCCAAATGGGAATAGAGCTTGTTGACGTTGAGTTTAAAATGAGTAAAAATCCATCTCTTACCGTTTATATAGACACGGAAGACGGCGTGGATTTAGATACTTGTGAAAAATATCACCGCGCAATAGACGGGCCCTTAGATGAATTCGATTTCACGCTAGGCGCTGCGTACACCTTAAACGTATCAAGCCCGGGTTTGGATAGACCTTTAAAAACTCAGCGTGATTTTGACCGCGCGTTAGGTCAAATGGTAGAAATTAAGCTTTACGCACCGGAAAAAGGCAAAAAGATCTTTGAAGGTTTGCTTACCGATTATGACGGCAATAATATAACGGTTGAAATAGACGGGGTAGAAAGGAAATTCACCCTAAGTTCTATCGCCAAGGTTAATATTGCAATTACGTTTGATTAAAAAGTTAATATTTGCGGAATGATTCCGCTGGAGGAAAATATAAGATGAATAAGGAATTCTTTTTAGCTCTTGAAGCTTTAGTAGAAGAAAAGGGAATGGATATGCAAATGCTTATCAATACCTTAGAAAACGCGTTAGCTCTTGCATATAAGCGTCAGTTTAACGTTCAAGGTACAGTTCGTTTAAAAATGAACCCGGATAAGTTTGCCGTTAAGTTCTTAAGTGTAAAGACTATCGTTTCAGAAGTTGTTGATCCCGATAATGAGATTACTTTAGAAGAAGCTAAAAAACATAAAAAATCCTATAAGCTTGGCGATACCTTTGAACAAGAGTTTATTCCTAAGCAGTTCGGTAGAATTGCAGCTCAAACCGCAAGACAGGTTGTAATGCAAAAGCTTCGCGAGGCAGAAAGAGATAATACTATTGCAGAGTTTGAAGATAAGGAAAACGAAAATCAAAACTGCATTATCAGAAGCGTAGAAAATAGAACCGTATTCGTTGAAATCGGTGGCGGTCAGGTAGAAGGCTTACTTCTTCCCCAAGACCAAGTTCCCACTGAAACCTACAACGTTAACGACGTAATTAAGGTTTACGTTAAAAAGGTTAGAAACGACGGTAGAAACGCACAAATTTTAGTATCACGTACTTCACCCGGGTTAGTTAAGAAGCTTTTTGAAAACGAAGTTCCCGAAATCAAGCAAGGTCTTATAGAAATTAAGGCTATTGCAAGAGAGCCGGGTGCAAGAACCAAAATTGCAATCTACAGTCACGATCCCAACCTTGATGCCGTTGGTGCATGCGTAGGTCAAAAGGGTTGCAGAGTAAACGCTATCGTTAACGAGCTTCACGGTGAAAAGATAGATATTATTTTATGGAGCGAAGATCCATTAGAATTTATTGCTAAGGCACTTTCACCCGCAAAGGTACTTATGGTAACCGCTATTGAAGGTGAAAAGGTAGCAAAGGTAGTAGTTCCCGATGATAAGCTTTCATTAGCTATCGGTAAAGACGGTCAAAATGCAAGACTTGCCGCAAGACTTACCGGTTGGAAGGTAGACGTAAAGAGCGAAAGCAAGGCTCGCGTAGAAATGGGTTACGTACCTGAAAGCGAAAACTTCGGTGATGAAGACTAATATTATGGAAAGCAAGAAGGAAACAAGAACCTGCATAGCTTGCCGTGAAGAATTTAAAAAAAATCAGCTTATACGCATAGTAAGAACGCCGGAAGGCTTGTACGTTGTTGATAAAACGGGCAAGATGAACGGTCGTGGTGCATATATTTGCACTAACAAAGAATGTGTAAAAAAACTTATTAAGAATAAACTGTTAAATAGGGCTTTTAAAACCGCAATATCAGATGAAGTATATAAAGCGGTAGAGGAGAGTTTAATTGACTAATAAAAGCAAGGTTGAAACCTTTATTGGGTTTTCAATAAGATCTCGTTCCGTAACGATGGGAACAAACTCTATAGCCACTATAAGAAAGGCATTTTTAATCATAGTTTGCGATTCTGCCTCGGAAGGAAGCAAAAAAATAGCGGAATCGTATGCTAAAAAGTTTAGATGTCCTTTAATGATAAGTAAACCGTTGTTAGAGGACGTGGTTTTAAAAACCAATTGCAAAATGATTGCTATTACAGATGCAAATCTGGCAAAGGCTATCATAGAAAATCAAAACGAAAATTTTTCTATCAGTTCGGGAGGAAACGGGCTTTAATATGGAAGAAAGACAAGATAATACTAAAAACATCAAAATATTGCGTCAAAGAATCAAGGAAGAAAAGGTAAAAACTCTACTTACAAGTGTTAAGCAAACTCAAAGTAGGGTAAATTCTATCTCTAAGCTACTTGGCGATAAGGAAGCTGAACTCCGCCGTAAAGCAGCGGAGGAAGTTGCCGTTGCTGAAGCACCTGTTGCAGAGAAGGAAGAGCCTGTTACTCAACCTGATTTAGAAAGCGTAAAGGTTGAACCTAAAGAAACCGCAAAGAAGGAGCCTAAGGTAACTAAAAAGGCTAAAAAAGAAGCCGTTCCCGTGGTAGAAGCTCCCGTTGAAGTTGCTCCTGTGGTAGAAGTACCCGTTGCTCCCGTAGTTGAAGAAAAACCGGAGCCTGTAGTTGTTGAAAAACCTGCAGAAAAAGAGCCTCAACCGGAAGCAAAGAAGGAAGAGCCTGTAGCTCAACCCGAAGCACCTGCAGAGCCTCCTAAAAAATCAATATTGAGTTTTATAGTTAAAAAAGCCGATCCTAAGGCGGAGCAGAAGCAACGTGAAGAGCGTCGCGCTCAAAAGGATAAAGGTGAAAAGCCTCAATATGATAAAAACGGTCAACGTCCTCGTCAACCCGGTGATAAGAACGCAGGCCCCAAAGCACCCTTCAATAAGAGCGGTGCCGCTCCCTCATTCACTCCCGGACGTCCTATGCCTAAGCATTCGCAGGAAATAGCCTTTGTTCCTCCAAAGGATACCAATAAGCCTGCAAAGAAAAAGGCAGAAAGAAGCTACGAAGAAAAGCATACCGTAAGCAAAAAATCGCTTATTAAGGCTCTTACAGTAGAGGATTTTGATGAAAACAAGACCGGCTACAGAAAGGTTCGTAAGCCCAAACAGAAAAAAGAAGAACAAACCAATTATATTAAGATAGAAAAAGCGGTTATTACTAAAGAATTAACCCCCATTAAAGAGCTTTCTGAAAAGTTTGGTATTTCTGCAGTAGAAATCACCAAGCGCCTATTTAAAGAGGGTATTTCTAAGACCATCAACGATTCACTTGACTTTGATACCGCAGCATACATTGCAGCAGATTTAGGTATAGAAGTAGAACAAAAGATGGAAAAGACCGCTGAAGATCTAATGAATGAAGGCTTTATGGAAAAGGACGATGAACAAAACCTTGTTAAACGTCCCCCCATCGTTACCGTTATGGGCCACGTTGACCACGGCAAAACCTCATTATTAGATAGAATTAGAAGTGCAAACGTTGCAGATGGTGAAGCAGGTGGTATTACTCAGCACATCGGTGCATATACCGTTGACTTACACGGCAACAAGATTACCTTTATAGATACCCCCGGTCACGCGGCGTTCACTGCAATGCGTGCGCGCGGTGCGCAGGTTACCGATATTGCAATTATAGTAGTTGCTGCAGATGACGGTATAATGCCTCAAACAATAGAAGCAATTAACCACGCAAAGGCTGCAAACGTTACTATTATT
>JAZSMG010000152.1:0-5025 GCA_045535775.1 Christensenellaceae bacterium
AAGTGTTTTATATTATAAATTATTTTGTTTAATAATCATTATTCTATTTTATAAGAATTTATAAAAAATTATAACGCGGTTATAAAATTAACCGCGTTAGTTTAGTATAATCAAAGCTTTAGTTTATAAACTATTGCGGTAATTGATTTTTGAAATCTAACCATTAAAGAATCGTAAACAACAAAAACAAGAGCGCCACCTATAATAAGAAAATAGTGGACGTACTGCTCTATAATAGGATGAACGTCAACAAACATAGTCGTTGCAAAATACATTACGTAAAGAGTAGCAATAAACCATATACCCTTAACTACGGTTGCAATAACAACGTTTATTTTAAACTGTTTTTGAAGATAGTTTACAAGTGGATGAAGCCCAAAAAACATTGCGTAGGGAATGATTACGTGTGGCATTATACCAACGAATATCATAGTTAAAAGCCCGGTTGCAACGTAAGCCAAAAAAGTGCCCATTTTATACCCTTTCGCCAAGGGTAACATTAGGGCAAGACTTGCCATAAATAAGCAGGAAAGGCTAAATAAATCAACGTAAGAACCAAAAACAAGGCAAATCAACGCCAATGCAGATGATACCGCTGAAAGTGAAACCACCCTAGAAATTTTCATAATTATCTACAGTTACAGCAACAGTTAAGCAAGATATTGCAAATAGCCATTCTGCAACAAAAGTCTGCACAGCTATCGCCACCCATCATTTCAGTGGGTTCTTCATATTCTCTTCTTTCGTGCTGACCGCTACCCGACTTATTCCAATTTTCACCGCCACCGTTTCTTGCATTAGAAGCATTGAATTCCATTTGCTTGCAAAGTTTTTCGTAAGCGGTTTTATATTTTTGGTTGCTATTATCCATAGAAATAGCGATTTCTAACTGCTTTTTGCTTTCGTTTATCCAGTTTTTCTTATAGAAAACCACAGACTGCAAATAATGCCATTCTGCATTTCTTTGGCAAAATTTATCAAGCTCTGCCTGAGCCTCGTTAATCTTGCCTTGTTTAATTAGGGAATCAACAAGTTCAAAGGTAGCAGAACGATCACCGCTGTTACCGGCTGCATTTTCCTTTCTGTAATCGCAAATTTCGCTGTATGCGTTATTTAATTCCGTTAATTGTCGAGCAGCCTCGTTACCCGCCTCACCTTCTAAAAATCTATCGTTTTGAAGCTTGTTTCTGCGTGCTAAATATATTTGATAAAGTTCGTCGTCTGAAACGTTTTCATCACAGCCGATTATTTGATAATATTTTTGAATATCAGTCATTTTTTTTGCTATCCTTTTGCTCTTTTAAAAGCACCTTTTTAGTAGTCTCAACCGTTCCCCTAACAGAAATATTCCTTATTAAATCGGCGTTGAAGCCAAATTTAAGGTTGTTAAAGTTTTCTTGTATGCCGTTAAGAGTTGCGCCCATAATAAAGGATATTTCATCACCAAAGCCAGCTTTTAAGTCTGCATAGCTTTTTGCACCGTATGCACAGTAGAATGGATTATAATTACCCTTTTTAATATCCTTATCGTAATCATCTAGCGCATCTATTAAGTATATCCATTTACCAAAATTATAAAAGTATTGGTAAGTAAATTGATTTTTAAAATCCTTAAGCAGACTATCGGAAAGTTCAGCCAAAAGTTTAGAAAATGGGTGCGCAATTTTATCTATACTGCTTTCCTTTGCCTTTTCTAATTCGTAAAGCTCTTCATAGTTGCTTTTTACAATTTGCACAAGTTCCGGGTTTCTTTTTGCGCACTTTTTAAATCCGCCCTTAAACAAAAGCTTTAAACCACGACCTCTGCCGTTATCGTTAATATCATCTTGAAGCTTAAAGTATGCTAAAATAACGTTTAACGCACCCAAAGTGATAGAAATATCATCCGGCTTAGCAATAGGTCTTTTGGTTATTGGGTGAATTATGCAATGCTCGCGCTTTATACTTACGTCCGTTTTAGTAAGATTATGAATAACCGCACTCATAAAGGCGATATCGTAGGTCAAGGTCATTCTTGCACATTGACCGGCACACCTTCCAATACTCTTACATATTCCGCAATAGAGAGCCTTATACAGCGTATCATCCTTCATATATAAATACGGCGTATCGGGCTTTACGTAGCCGAACATTACTTTTTACGCTCCGGAATATATAATCCAACCTTCTTATATACCTTGCCAAGCATCTTAGAAGCCATATAGTAAGCCTTTTCTCTGCCGTCTGTCATAACGCCTTCTAAATAGCCTTTATCAGCAAGATATTCTTTCTTTTTAGCATCAATTTTGCAAACAACGTCTGCAACTGCTTCGCCAACCTCAATCTTAAACTGACCGTAGCCAACACCTGCAAACTTACTTTCTATTTCTGCAAAGCTTAAGCCTGTGAATACGCTATAAATAGTCATAAGATTGCTAATGCCGGGGCGATTTTCATCAAACGAAATGCTGTTTTCACTATCCGTAACGGCACGCTTGAACTTTCTTATAATAGTGTCTTTATCATCTGCCATAGAAATGAATGCGTTTTCGTTTGCATCACTCTTGCTCATTTTGTGCATGGGATCTTGCAAGCTCATTACGTTTGCACCGACCTTGGGAATAATTCCTTCCGGCACGGCAAAGGTAGGACTGTATCTATTATTGAAGCGAACAGCTAAATCTCTTGCTATTTCTAAGTGCTGTTTTTGGTCCTTACCAACGGGTACTACCTCCGCGTTGTAAAGAAGAATATCTGCCGCCATTAAAACGGGATAATCCATAAGCCCCATATTAACGTTATCTGCGTGCCTTTGAGATTTATCCTTGTACTGCGTCATTCTGGCAAGCTCACCGGGGTAAGTAATGGTGTTAAGAATCCAAGCAAGCTCTGCGTGCTGTGGCACGTGGCTTTGAACGAACATTACAGACTTATTAGGATCCACGCCACACGCTAAATAAAGGGCTAAAAGCTCCACTGTTCTTTGGCGTAACTGTGCAGGAACCTGGCGCACCGTTAGAGTGTGCAAATCTGCAATTGAATATATACATTCGTAACTGTCTTGAAGAGCAACCCAATTCTTGATTGCACCAATATAGTTCGCAATAGTAGGTATACCTGAAGGTTGAACGGCACTAAATAGCCTTGCTTTCTTTTCTTCCATAATAAACTCCTTTCCCACCAATGGGAAAACCGCAATAGCTAAGAAGTGTTTTAGTAATTTTAGCAATAAAACACAAAATTAGCTAATATCTATAAATGAAACATTGGCAGGTAATAAAATTACCCGCCTAAATAATTTTTTATTTAAAATTTGACAAAAGGGATATTTCTCCCTTTTTTATTAATGGCTTAATTAAGCTAAGAATGAGGGAATATCTTCCGTTGCGCAAGATACGGTTAATATAAACTTAACGCCGTATTCCTTGCTTAACTTTTCAGCTTCGTTAGCAAAAGCTTCTAAATCGTTAACTTCACATTCTGCTATTCTTAAAATACCGTCTATAAAGATGTATTCGATATCACTATTACCTGCCATTAAACCGTCTACAAAGCCGATTAAACCGCAAACGCCGTTAATGCTGTATTCTTCTGTATAAATGCAACGAACGTTAAAATCTATACCTGTAGAATTAGCTCTTTTTTGTTGTATAAAAACTACGTTACCTTTAGCGGTTTTTGCGCTTTCGTTAACGGAATCTAACATTATTTTTGTTTTTCCGGTACCCTTTTCACCGGATATTACTTTAATCATCTGAGTGTCCTCCAAGCTGACATTATTTTCTGTATATATATAATACACTATTTTGTTAAGTTTTTCAAGAGGAAATCTAAAATTTTTTGCAATTTTTTTAAACTTTTTTATATTTTTTTTCTTTTTTACTTAAATTGCCGGTTTTGCCGTATGTTTTTGCGCTTTTTATCACCTTGATATGATTAAAACAACGGCTGCTAACTACTAATTTTTAACAATTTATTCTTTAACTATTTTGTAACAATAACTGCTAGGGTATGGCGTAAAATCCTCAGCCTCTATTTCATACTCTAACCAGCCCTTCGCATAGCCAACGTAATGAATGGTGTTTTTTTCAAAATCTACCAAGAAAAACGCAGGCGGGCCATTCACGTCCATAGCCCACGTGAGTGGCTCTGGTATCATCCACGAAACAAGGAACACTTCACCATCATAGCAAATAACGTCGCCTTGATAGCCAATCTCGCTAAAGAACTCAAAATATTTACCTAAGCGCTCATAATATTCATCCTTTTGTATGACTATTTTGTGAGCAACCGTTTTATAATCTGTTTTTATAAGAAAGGTTACAAACAAATCGTCCTCTTCGCACTCATAGTAATAGTTTTGATTATTTTCTTTACCAAACATATCATCATAATGAAAGTAGCCTTCAGTTTTCTTGGGAGAAGCAAAGAAGGAATAACCTTCAATTTCCACTTCCAAAGCTTCCGCTATAGCCTTTCTTTCAGCTTGCATTTGCGCGCCTTCAGCTCGCCACCTTACGCAACCTAAACAACAAGAAAAGGCAGCGAATGCTATAATTAAGGTAAAAATTTTAAATAACGTTCCTTTTTTCATAAAACATTTCCTCTTTTAAAATTATTTTAGCACAGGTTGGCATAACTGTCAATAGTTAACCTTAAAATTCTTACAATAAAGGGAAAAATTATAATTTATCAAGCCCCTGAGTTGCACATATTATGAGATTCTATCACTTCACCTACGGCTCGTTTCAGAATGACCGTAAAAATATGATAATACCTGTTTTTACAGCAAAAAAGCCCTTTCTTAAAACAAGAAAAGGCTTTTTTGTTTTTTTGATTTGTGCTGTTTGTTTTAACAAGGCTTTTTATTCGCCTGTGTAATTATACGTTATAGTGTAACTACCTGTGTTATAGTTCCAATAAGACCCCATCTTCTGCTTTAACCGTATTTTTTATTCCGAATATAATTGCGCTTATTGTAGAAAAAACAAAAATTAAACATAATAACCAAGTTGTACAATATTTAGTTTTCTTCATTATTCTCAC
>JAZSMG010000258.1:0-5200 GCA_045535775.1 Christensenellaceae bacterium
CCGCTTGGCCTCCGACTTAGATACCTGCATTACTAAGGAAAAATTAGTAACCGCATACGCAACCTCTGGCGAAGAAATTACTTGGGAATTAGAAACGGGTAGCGACGTTATTGAGCTTGAACACACGATTGGCGGTGTTATAGTTAAATCCTTAAAGCCCGGCAACGCAACCTTAGTAGTATCTTCAGGTAACCAACAAAAGCTAATAACCGTTACCGTTTACGAAAGCTCACCCGATAGTGATATTCCCTTTGCATCAAGCGGTATAATTTCCGGAACTTGGATTGCAAAAGGTAAAGATATTGTTGCTCAAAGCCCCGCAGGCGACGGTTACATTTTATCAAGTCAAAGCGCAAGCGACTTTAACTGTTCAGTAGCCTTTTCACTTGATGCGGTTGCAGCTGCGTTTATATTCAGAGCAAACGCAAGCATGAGTGAATACATTATATTTAACTACGATAACAACGAAAAAATCGTTAAAATGTGGTCACCCAACGGCGAAATCGGCAGAGCAAACGCTCATAACGTAAATACCGATAACGTAGTTTTAAGAGTTGAAGCAAAGGGTACTTTAATTAAAGCTTACATCAACGGAAACTTAGTTATTAACGTTATCTTAAATGAAAACGAGCCCACCGAAGGTCTATTCGGATTAAACGTATTCTCAGGTAACGCAACCTTTAAATCAGTAGTAAACTTTAACGATAAATACACCTATAACGGAACGGGTAGCTTATTAGTAGTTGGCGATTCAAGACAAACCGTAACCGCTCTTTACAACAAAACCTTAAACAATACCAAGGTAGATAGAGCGTTCTATACGAGTAGCGGAAGAAATCTTACCATAGACGCCTCTTATTTTGAATTATTACCCGTTGGAACTTACACCTTTAAGGCGGCAGGCGGTTCAACTGCTTACGAATTTACGGTAACCGTTACCGCAGTTACTCAAACCACTTTAAAGGATATAGTTATTCAAAAGGGTTGTAACGCAGTTATATACTTAGGAAACGTTGAAGTTAATTCAATTACTCTTAACGGAAAACAGCTTACCCAAGAAGAATATAAGGTTAAGAACTTTACTTTAACCGTTAACGCAGGCTTATTAACGGAAGCAGTCAACACCATAATCATTAACGGCGATAAAACCGTTACGGTAACTCTGGAATAATAGCACGTAACGCTTAACTGTAACTAAAACAAAAGAATTACAAGCACGGTTATTATTTAGGAGGATAAAAGATTGGCAACAACGATTAAAGACGTAGCAAAGCTCGCAGGGGTAGGGATAGGCACCGTATCAAGAGTTATTAATAACGAAAAGGGCGTTGGTGAAAAAACGCGAAAAAAAGTACTGGAAGCAATGGCCGAGCTTAACTATTCGCCAAACAACATGGCGTCTCAGTTAAGAAAAAACGAAACGCGTATTATTGCCTTGTTAGTTCCCGTCGTTAGCCATCCCTTCTTTGCAAAGCTAGCTTATTACGTAGAGGATGAGGCCGATAAATTCGGTTACTCCGTAATTTTGGTATCTTCACAGCAAAGAGTAGAAAAGGAAACCGAAATTATAAAGAGAATTAAGCATAGAGAGGTAGACGGAGCTGTTTTCGTTACCCACTATATGCACGAGGAAGAGGAATTAAAAAATTGCCCCATTATTTCAATAGATAGGGCGTTTGGAAAAAATATTCCTTACGTTACCAGCGATAACTACGACGCAACGAAAAAGGCAATTAAGTATATGATAGAGCGCGGTGCTAAGAAGGTTGGCTTTATTGGCTCTAAGCCTTTAGTTGCTTCAGAGGTTATGGAAAGAGAAAGGGCGTACTTAGACTCTATGAAGGAGTACGGCATGCCAATTCGTATGGTAAACGAGGTTATGCAACACGGCGAGGAATCTGCTATAGTTGCAAGATTTCTTGAAAAATACGCCGACGTAGATAGCGTGTTCGTTTCAGGATACACGTTATCGCAATTCTTTAAGGAAGCGGCGCTAGAGCTAGGTAAAAAAATTCCTGAAGATTTGCAAATAGTTTCTTACGACGGTATTTTTAAACAATGGAGCACGAGCAATATGACTAGCGTAGAGCAGCCCATTGAGGAAATGGCAAGACAGGTAGTTAGATTGCTTATTAAAAAAATCCGCGGTGAAGAAACGTGTGTTAGAACGGTGCTTAAAACGAAATTCGTTTTGGGTACTACAACCAGATAAAAATAAAAAAATTTTGATAAAAAAAACGGCGAAAGCTGAAAAAGGAGAAAATTATGAAAAAACTTTTAAAATCAATTTTTTCAATGATGTTTGCAGTTGTATTAGCATTAGGTATGACGGCATGTGGTGGTGGCACCGGTAACGGTGGCGAAGGCGACGGTGGCGCTGTAGACGGCGAAGGTAACACTATCGTTAAAATCATGTTCCACGTTGATAAGTCTTCAACCGAAGGTCAAGCTTATCAAAAGAGAATTAACGCATTCAACGATGCTTACAAGGATAAAAACATCAAAGCACAAGGCGTGTTTAAAGCACGTAGCGCAGGCGCTTCAGGTTACGAAACCGAGCTTTTAAACAACCAACTGGAAGGTACTCTTGCAGACATTATTACCTTCGACGCTCCCAACACCGCTGCTTACGCAAAATCAGGCTTACTTTACGATATTAGTAGTTTAATTTCTGCAGAAGAGCAAGCAAAATTCTATTCATTAAACAAATATGAAGGTAAATTATACGGTTTACCCATTCAAGAATCAAGCGCAGGCTTTTACTACAATAAGAAGATTTTCCGTCAAGCCGGCATAGACGTTAGCGCTTTTTCAGCTGAAAATCCCTGGACTTTCGCTCAATTTAAAGACGTTTGCTCAAGATTAAAAGCTCATTGTGAAATCGCTGCAGTAGATATGCGTATTGACGCGACTAAGGACGAAACCGCTCCTTACTTACTATATCCCTTTATTTACGCAGCTGGCGGTGACTTTACTTCTGGCGACGGTTATACTGCAACCGGTTATTACGATTCTGCAGCAACCGCTAAGGGCTTCCAATTTATTAAGGATTTAATTTCTAGCGGATACACCTCTTACGCAATTGGACCTACCGATTTCTTCACCGGTAAAGTAGGTATGTATTTATCTTCAGGTTGGACTATTCCCGATTTAGATAACAAGTACAGAGATAACTTTGCTTCACGTGACGATTGGGGCTTATTACCTTATCCTAAGGACGTAGTAGCAGCAAGCGCAACCGGTAGCTGGTCTTACGCAATTACCAACAACCACCACACCGATAAAACTGCTATTTTAGAATTACTTAAGTGGATGACTTCAGCAGAAAGCTCAAAGGCTATTACTGATGCAACCGGTATGATTCCTGCTCGTAACGACGTAGAAAAGAGCTATCAACCCGGTTCACCTGAATACACCTTACTTAAACAGTTAGAATTAAGCGGAAGAGAACGCCCCGTAACCGTTGCATATCCCACCTTCTCAACTACCTTTAACCAAGTAATTGCAGGTTTAGGTAACGGCGACGTTTCTACTCTTTTAAGCTCTGCAACCAACACCTTACAAGCTGAAATGAACAGATTAAAAAATCTTAAATAATATTTAAAATTAGCAAAAGGAAAGAGCCTAATTATTAGTTAATTAGCAAAGGGAAAAAATGCTTACAACCTCAATAATTATTTTAGTATTATTTTTATTCGCTTTCGGTGGCTTTGTTTTATACGACTTAGCCACCGCAAAGAAGCGTAAAGAAGTTTACCGCGTAAAATCCTCGGCAACGGCATATCTTATGCTTTTGCCGGCGGTAATTCTTGCCTTTTTGTTTATATTATTGCCCATTTTATATTCTTTAGGCTACGCTTTTACCGATTATTATTTACTAAGACCAAACGATATCAACTTTATATACCTAGATAATTTTAAAGACTTCTTTGAAGAGCTTGCAACCAAAGGCACGCTTTATAATGCGATAAAGAACACCTTAACCTTCGTAATTGGGGTAGTTCCCTTGCAAATAGGGCTTGCGCTATTACTTGCGCTCTTTGTTAACCGTCCCGGTATAGGAAGTAAAATCTTTAAGGTTTGCTTTTTTGCGCCCGTTGTAATTTCACTTTCCGTTACGGCGTTTTTATGGGAACAAATCTTAGCGCCGGATGCAGGTGGATTATTAAACTCTTTATTAGGAGTTTTCGGCGTTCCCCCGCGTGATTGGCTACGCGATCCCAAAACGGCAATGCCTTGTATTATAGTGCTTAGTGCATGGCAGGGTTGCGGTTACCAAATGCTAATTTTCCTATCTGGCCTTTCTAATATTCGTAAAGACCTTTACGAAGCAGCCTCATTAGACGGCGCGAATTGGTGGCGTAAATTCTGGCTAGTTACTTGGGTAGGTTTACGTTCAACCTTCGTTTACATACTTATAACGGTATTCATTGGCGCTTGCAGAATTTTAACTCAGCCTATGTTAATGACGGGTTATATGGACCATACCGTAACCTTATCTTACTACATGTATAACAAGGGTTACACCGAACGTTGGGTAGGTTATTCATCAGCAGTTGCGTTACTTATGACGATATTTATTGGTGGAATAACGCTTATACAACGTAGAATGTTTAGGGAGGAAAAGTAATATGGATAAACGCTTAATCAAGAATTTACCTAACTTTAAGCCCAATAAAACACCCGTTAAGAAAACCGTTAAAGAAATTATCTATCATATCGTGGGAATATGCTTATCTTTAGTGTTCTTGCTACCTATTTTATATATGTTAGCAACCTCTACTAAAAGCGAGGTTTCTTATGCGGAAAGCATAGGAACGGTAAACATGTTCTTGCCCGACTTTGCAAATTCAGGAACTGCGTTTGAAAATTATAAAAGCGTTTTACTAAATTACGATATTTGGAAATACGCTTTAAACAGTTTAATATACGCTGCAATAGTTATAGTGCTTAACGTGCTAATCAACGGCCTTGCCGGTTACGTTATGGCAAAGCTACGTTTCCCCGGTAAAAGATTTTTATCTTTCTTAATAATCTTTTTAATAGTAGTTCCGGTGGAAACTTCAATTATTCCTTTATACTCAATCGTTAAAATAATGCTTGGATTAAAGGGAGAGATGTCTGTTCTCGGAGTAATATTACCCGCAGTGATAAGCATCTTCAACGTCTTCCTGTTTATGCAGTTCTTCCAGAATATTCC
>JAZSMG010000116.1:0-3843 GCA_045535775.1 Christensenellaceae bacterium
GGGGTACGAGTATTTATATTTCCGGTAGGGTTTTCCCTATGCTTCCGGAAAGGCTTTCTAACGGGCTTTGCTCCTTAAATCCCAACGTAGAAAGACTTACCTTAACCGCAAAGCTAACCTTTGATAAGGATGCTAATTTAATAGAAAAGTCCTTCTATAAGTCGATTATCCGCTCTAATTACCGCTTAACCTATAAAAAAGTACAGGCTATTTTTGATGGCGATAGCGCTTTAAGGGAAGAATATAGTGAAGTATTATATATGCTTGAATGCGCTAGGGAGCTTATGCATAAAATGCTTGCTTTAAGGGATAAAAAGGGTAGTGTTGACCTTGGCGTTGAAGAGTGCAGAATATTCTTTGAAAACGGAGAGCTGGTTGTTGAAAAGCGTGAAGGAATAGAATCCGAAAGGCTTATTGAACAGTTTATGATAGCCGCCAACGTTGCCGTTGCAGAGTTTATTTATTATTCAGAATTGCCACTTATTTACAGGGTACACGGCAAGCCGGATGGTGATAAACTTTTAACCCTAAAGAACTTTTTAAAGGCATGCGGATTAAAAGCCCCACAAAAGCTGGAATTTCCTATGGATTTTCAAAAGATACTAACTAGTTTAAACGGGTTGCCAATAAAGGGAGTTGTAAGCGACGTAATGCTACGCTCTATGCAAAAGGCGGTATATTCTGCGCAAAACCAAGGGCACTTTGGTTTAAACGAAAGGTGTTACTGTCACTTCACTTCGCCCATAAGAAGATATCCCGATTTAATCGTGCATAGAATATTAAAAGCGGTTTTGGAAGGTAGGGTTGGCGAAATTTTAGAAAGGTATGAAAATACCATTGATGAAATTGCTCTTAATACTTCGGACTGCGAAAGAAAGGCTGACCTTATTGAAAGAGAAGTTGATGATCTTTATATTTGTAAGTTTATGGAAAACTTCGTTGGCGATTTCTTTGAAGGCATCGTTAGCGGCGTTACTTCATTTGGCGTTTTTGTTAGATTAGAAAATGCAGTTGAGGGGTTAATTCCCTTGGAAAATTTACCTAAGGGTAGATACGAGTTTTACGAAGAAAGCTTTACTTTAAAGTCTAATAAGCTTTCCTTTAAGCTTGGCGAAAGCCTAGTTGTTAAACTTGTTGCAACCGATTCTTCTAGCGGAAGAATTTATTTTGAACTAATAAGAAAATTATAAAAAGTGGCTCTATAAGTCGATTAACGCCACTTTTACCTTCTATTTTAAGTGTTTTTGGGAGAATTTATATGAAAGTTATTTGCGAAAATCGCCAAGCTCGCCACGAATATTTTATTATTGATAGCTACGAAGCCGGTATTTCATTAGACGGCGGAGAGGTTAAATCAATAAGGCTTGGTAACGTAAATTTAAACGATAGCTTTTGCTCTATATCAAACGGAAGTATATTCATTAAGAATATGCATATTTCCGTTTACGATAAATCGGGCGCGTATAATATTCGTGAAGCAAAACGGGATAGAAGGTTGCTTTTACATAAAAACGAAATAAGAAAGCTATTTCAAAAATCTTCCGAAAAGGGTTTTACGGTTGTTCCTTTAAAATTGTATTTTAAGGATGCGCTTATAAAGGTTGAAGTGGGGCTTTGCAAGGGTAAGCATACTTACGATAAAAAGCAATCACTTATGGAAAAGGATATTAAGCGCGCGATGGACCGTGAAATTAAGGGTGCAAGATAGCATATGAAGGTTTTTAAAAGACTTACGCCGATAATCAGTTTTTTAGCTGTTTTAGTAATATACGGCATTATATTTTCGCTTAATAATATTTATCCGTTTGGGGAACTTACTATTAGCTGGTGCGATATGAATCAGCAAACGATCCCACTTCTTTGCGAGTTCAAAGACGTTTTAAGTGGAAAAAGCGATTTTTGGTTATCGCTTGAAAATGCCGGTGGGATGAACTTCTTTGGGGTTTACTTTTTTAATCTTTCAAGCCCATTTACCTATTTGGTGCTATTTTTTGAAAAGAGCGCAATGCCACTTGCAGTTAACATAATGGTTGTTTTAAAGTTTGCAACCTCTGCGTTAACCTTTGCCTTGTGGCTAAAATATTACGTAAAAAACGCCAATCCCGTATTAGTAATTGCTCTTTCAGTTGCATACGCCTTTTCGGGTTGGGCTATGATGTATTATCAAATACTTTCATGGCTAGATACCTATTATTTATTCCCCTTGCTATTGTTAGGGCTTCATAAATTAACGGAAAATAAATCGCCCGCGCTTTACATTATAACGCTGTTTGCGTGTATGCTAGTTCACTTTTATTTGGGTTGGGTAATAGTGATTTTCGTTTGCTTATACGCAGGGCTATTCGTTGTGTTAAATAAGGAACAGAGCCATACGTTCGCAAAAAATTTCATCATAAGCTCTGTAATATCCGCATTTTTATCATTTGTAATTTTAATTCCTGCGTTTTTGCAGTATTCAACATCAATGCGTTCGGGAAGCTTAATTTTGAATATCGTAAGCACAAAATTTGCTCCCCCAATTTATACCTCTTATCCCACCTTCTTTTGCTTAATTGCATTTATACCATTCTTATTTAGGTTAAAGGGAAAAAACAGGTTAGAGCATTTAGAAATTTTATTTATTTTAGCATTTTTACCCGTTTTAATAGAGCCTATTGCTTCCGCTTGGCAAACCTACGACTATATGTCCTTCCCCACGCGTTACGGCTTTGTTACAATAGGCTTAGCTTTAACCTTAGCTCTTAAAGGAATTACAAGTCTTTGCGAAGAAAGGATAGTGGAAGAAAGGGTAGAAAAGAAAGATAAATACAAACTAATAATCAAGATTGCATTTTCTTGCTTTGCAGTTGCCGTTTGCATAGGATTTGCCTTTTATTCAACAAATTATTACGAGCTAAACAAAAGCGTTATAACGAAGTATTCGCAAACCCTTTGGGGCACGGAGGCCTCCTTTGAAAAGCTACTTGGCTATTATATAATTCCCTTTGCATTTGGCTTATTAATTTACTTTGGTTATAAGTATAATGTTTTACACAAAATAGGCGTTTACGCGCTTATAGCCATACTTTGCGTTGTGGAAGCAGGCTTTGGGGCGCGCGTTTATATGGTTGCGCCCGCGAACGATTACCAAGGATTTAATCGCGCGTTCGAGCTTGAAAACGTTATTGAGGACGATGATTTTTATAGGGTTAAAATTACCGGTAGAAGTTATTTTGACGTTAACTTGGTTGGCGCACTTGGTTACAATAGTTTATCGCATTATACCTCTTTAAATCGCGAAAGCTATATGCTTTTAGTAAAAGAACTTGGCTATTCTTCTTACTGGATGGAAACCCATTCCAACGGCGGAACGGTATTCACGGATGCGCTCGTTCGCCATAAATATTCGGTTACAAGAGGAAACTCATCAACTGCAAAATATACCACAGATAGCTATTACGTAACGCAAAACGATTTATTATTTCCCACAGGTTTTTTAATTAAAAACAACGGTGAAAGTAACTCTTCCAACCAGCAATTAGAGCGTTGGCAAATTCAAAACGAGCTCTTTAAACGCTTAACTGGTAAAAGCGGTATTTATAATGAAATAGATTACGAGCTTTTAACTAACGCAACTGATAATAGTGATAACGGAATAACTAAAATAACCGTTAACGCAAATAAGCAAGCGGTTATAAAGTACGTGTTTGATATTCAGGAAGAAAGGGCAGTTTACTTTGATTGCTTTAACTTATACACTAATTCCTTAAGGGAAGCAACCTATGAAAGCGTATCTTCCATTAAGGCGCGCGTAAGCCAAAACGGCGTGTTAAAAAGTATAAAAAGCGTGGGTAGTTATCCGCT
>JAZSMG010000027.1:0-5817 GCA_045535775.1 Christensenellaceae bacterium
TATATTCGCTCTTTTTAATAATATCTATCATACTTAGGATGAAAGATTTATCTGTAATAGCGCCAAAGGCAGATTGATATACGCAAGCTCCGCAAGAAATACACTTGCTGTTATCAATAACTGCGGCCTTGGTTTCGTTTATAGAAATTGCCTTTATTTTACATGCAACTTGGCAAGGACGTTTATGATTGATAATAGCGGTAAAGGGGCAAACCTTTGCACAAGCGCCACATTCTACGCATTTTGATTTATCTATATGCGCAACGTGGTTGTGGTCAAAGGTAATTGCGCCACGCTTACAAACGTCTTCACAACGGTGAGCAAGGCAACCTCTGCACGCAGAACTAACTTCGTAACCTGCGGAAGGACATTCATCACAAGCAATATCAATAACCTCGATAACGTTTGGATTATCTCTATCGCCACCCATAGCAAGCTTAACGCGTTCGCCAAGTATTGCCCTTTCCTTATAAACGCAACAACGCATAGTAGGAACTTTACCGGGAACTAAACGAGTGGGAATATCTATTGCCGTGAAGGTAAGTTTATCTGCCCATGCCTCGCGGGCAACTTCACGTAATACTTTATATTTAAGATGTTGTACTTTAGTGTCAAATTTTTTCATAATCTCATCCTTAGAAATAACTTACTTTTATTCTTTTGCCCATTTTTTCAAGGCAAGCCGAAAGTTCCTTAACTAAATTCATTTTAATATTAAAATTGATGGGGAGTTCGGGGTTTTGGTGAGCCGGGTTTATTGCCCTACCCACAAAAAAGTTAATATCAGTTGCTTCTTCAAAAAGCAATCTGCATATAAGTGACGCGCCATCTCTTTTAAAGCTCCATTGTTGGTAGCTTTCGTTATCATCTAGGTAGTTTTTAGCATATTCTAATACCTTGTTAATGGTAATAACCCCTTCAGTAACAAGGTCAACCCCTTCTATTTCTGCAATAGGCGGAACGTCTGACTTCTCAAAGGATAAAGAAGCCTTTATTGGCTTACCTAAATATCTTGAAACGATACCTGAAGTAGTTCCACCGCAAACGATATGCTTACCTTCTTTAGAGAAGAATAAAGACATCATTCTATCGTTATCTTCTTTGTTTGCAGGCGGACCGAACAATATGTTCATAGGCTCGCGCTTCCTTATTTTTATAATACATGCAGTAGCATCATCACCCGGTTTTTGGGCGTAAAGCTTGTTAACTTCATCAATAAGTATGGTGGAAAGTGTTTTTGCAGTATAGCCGGCAAGAGTAAGGGGTTCCATAAATAAAGCAATCTCTTCCCTTTTCCAGCCAAAATTATACATTCTGCCAATACCGGCGTGGGGGCATCCGTCGCTCATAGCTAAGAAAACGTCGCCTTCCATAAGCCTAATGTTGGTTCTAAAAATTCTTTTTCCTTCAATATTGATTTCTTGTTTGCTGTAATCGTAATTTTTGCCGTTTCTAATAAGTATTACGTGCGGATTATCATACTGAATAATTTCCGCTTCTTCGTTATTTACAAGGTGAATAATCGTAAACGTAGAATACGCAACACCTCTAGTAGAGCATATTGGTAAGGTTGCGGCAATAGTTTTAACGCAATCCTCAAGAGTTAATCCATCTGCCATCATAGTAGAAATTATTTTTGAGGTTAGCGTGGATAAAATACTTGCCTTAACACCGCTTCCAAGTCCGTCTGCTAAAACTATAATGGTAGAGTTTTCACCGGAGCTAACAACGTCTATATGATCACCGCAAAGAAGCTCGCCTTCATGATTAATACTTCTGTATCCGATATCGGCACATAAATCATTCATCTATAATGGACTCCTTCAATTTGGTTAGCGCGATTTTGGTTTCTGCGGCAGTTTCACCAAGTAAAGATGCTATTTCTTGAACGATACGCATCTGTTTTTCTACCACCTTATCGGCAATTTCAATGGTTTGTTGGCTAATAGATTCCTTCTTTTGGCGTTCGCCTTCTTCATCGGTAACGTCACGCATGATACAAATAATCATATTGCCTTCTAAATCGTAAACAACCGTTTGTTCAACGTATTTTTTATATTCCGCAAGATATAAACGTTTATTTCTTACCGTTCTATGCGAATCGCGCACCTGCATAAATACCTGCGGATCTAAAATTCTAACTACCTGCTCGCCTAATACGTCTGATGCGGAGCGAACGTTAAGTATCTTTCTTGCAGCGCGGTTGATTTGCTGAACTTCAAGCTTATCGTTTAAAACGATTATGCCGTTGGGTGTATTATTTATAATGCTATCTGAAAAGCTTTCTGCTTTTTCCTTAAGGAAAGGTAAGCACATTGAAATTTCTGACTTTCCGTGAATAATAGCAATAGCTTTATCTCTACAAGTGGGATAACCGCATGATGAACAGTTAATTTCATCTGAAGGCTTATTTTTACCCATTTGCTTTAATACTTCTTGAATTTCTGCTTCTGAAGGAGTGTTTAATTCCTTTTCTATCGTGGTAAAGAATTTGCGAAGCTCAAAGCTTTCAGGTTGATTAACGTCAAAATCCTCTTTGCCTGCATAGCGAGCAACTGCGTTATAAGACTGAATGGGCGCTTTATGATATTTTTCCATTACGGGGCCACCAACACAGCTACCTATGCATGAAGACATTTCAATAAAGCATTTATGAATTTTACCGCTTTGAATATCCTTAAGCGCATTAATACAGTTTTCCGTACCGTCTATCGCAAGATAGGTGTATTCCTTTAAATCCTGCGCCATGGTCTTTAAAATACCGCCGGTCGTGGGGAAAAATCTTGCCTTTGACTTTTCGTAATCGTCTATATCCTGTTTTAATTCTATCTTTTCGCTTGTTAACCAGTTAGTAAGCTCTTCGTAAGTAAGAACTGCGTCAACGATACCTTCGTAGCGACTTGCTTCATCCTTTTTTGCAACGCAAGGCCCAATAAACACGGTTTTCGCATCAGGATAACGCTTTTTAATATCGTAACAATGCGCCTGCATGGGTGACATTGCGTCTGCAAGATATTGCAACTGGTCCGGAAAATATTTTTGAATAAGAAGATTTACTGAATGACAGCAAGAAGATATTAAAATATCTTTATTGCCTTCTTTAAGCATTCTTTCATATTCGTTTTTAACTATAGTTGCGCCTATTGCCGTTTCTTCCACGTCGTAAAAGCCTAGCTTTTTAAGCGCTTCACGCATGCTTTCTATACCAACGCCTTCGTAATTTGCAATAAAGGAAGGAGCAAGGCTAACTATAACCTTATCGCCTGATTGAATAAGAACCTTTGCCTTTTCCGTTTCGTTTACGATTTCCTTTGCGTTTTGTGGGCAAACAACGAAGCATTGACCGCATAGAATACATTCGTTACTTATAATATGGGCTTGGTTACCCGAAAAGCGTATTGCTTTTACGGGGCAATTCCTTATACATTTATAACAGTTTTTGCAGTTCGATTTCTTTAAAGTCAAGCAATTCATAAATTAACCTCTACCCTCTAACGGGTTTTAAAATTTTCTCGTTAAAAAATTCTTTAAAGTTCTCTATGGTTATTCCAGGATAAACGTCATCGTTTACGGTGATAGTTACACCTGAACGGTTACATTTACCCGCGCAAAAAGAGCCTGTTAAAACAACATCGTTTTCAAGATGATGTTTTTCTATTTCTGCTTGGAACATTTCAACAATCTCCGGCGCACCCTTTAAGTGGCATGAAGATCCAATGCAAATTTGAACTATTAGCATTAGTTAACCCTCTTAAGAACTTCTTGGAAAAATTCACCAACACCTTCGGGTGTTACAGAGAAAAATTCGTCGCCTATGGTTACGCATACGCCCTGTTGACATTTGTTCATGCAGAACGTTCCTTCTAGTTCAACCTTGTTTCCAATTCCGTGTTCTGCAATCAACTTTTGTAATTCTTCAACTACGATTCGTGAGCCTTTAATATGGCAAGAACTTCCGATACATACGGTAATTTTCATATTTTCTCTCCTGATAATTTTATCTTTTTACGGCAATAGCCGTTGTTTTTTATAATTTTTAGTTACTTGTTTAATAATGACGTAAAAAAGGCTTTTTTACTACCTTTAAAATTTCGCGCTAAATAACTCAATGCAAAAGTTTTTTCCTCTTTAACCGCATCTTTATCTATCGCATTAACTAAGCAATATCTTTCCAAATAATAGTCGGCTATCTGTTTGCCAAAAGTGTGTAAAGAAAGATAATAGGTTATCATACAATCTTTTTCTTTATTGGCATCAAAGGAAAGCCCCCAATCTATAACGTGCAAATTACCGTTTTCATCTTTTATTACGTTTTCTAAACAGTATTTGCCGTGGCACAAACATAAAAGTTGCCCTATAGGCTGATTATCGCTACTTTCGCCACTGTTTATAACGTTATGGTAGGAATTGATTTCCTTATGCAATAAAACAAATTCATCTATGATATTTTTATAATTTTTTAAATTTTGTTTAAGTATTGAATATAGAGTTTCGCCTTTTACAAACTCACTTACGCTTTCCACTTTGTTTTGGTTTTTTGCAACCGAATAAATTTGCGGAACGTTTAATTTAGTATTATTTTTCACCTTTGAAGCTTTTAACCCTTCTTCTAAGGCGTAAACGAAACTTTCTTCGAACGCATAAACTTTAATACACTTGTTTCCGTGATGATATACGGTTTTATCGTTACTTACGGCAATAATTCTATCGTATTCCATTTTTACCCTTTAAACTCACTTGCAAGTAATGCCAGTGATGCAGCCATATTTTCACTTCTTAAAGTAACGCCTTTAGGCACGTTTATTTTGCCGGGCGCAAAATTCCAAATAGCTTTAATACCGTTTTTAACCATCATATCCGCCGTGGTTTGAGCGTTTTGTTCGGGAACTGCAATAATACCTATCATAATGTTATTTTCACGAACGTAATCGCTAAACGCGCCAATGGGATAAATTAATTTTTCATCACGAAAAACTTGTGGGGCTTCTACGGCAACGTCAAAAGCGGCGCTAATTTGCACACCGTATTCTTCAAAACCGCCGTAACCGTATAACGCTTTACCAAGTTTACCCGCGCCAACAAGCGCAACGTTAACTTTTTTTGTTTTTCCTAAAAAATCTTCTAAATTGCAAATTAAACTTTGCACTTCGTAACCGACTTTAGGTTTACCGCTTCCGCTTATCGCGTTTAAATCCTTCCTAACCTGCACTTCCCC
This sequence comes from Christensenellaceae bacterium, assembly GCA_045535775.1. Classification (GTDB taxonomy): domain Bacteria; phylum Bacillota; class Clostridia; order Christensenellales; family Borkfalkiaceae; genus HGM11416. The sequence continues at coordinate 5,216 of JAZSMG010000027.1, forward strand.
AAGCTTTAACGCTTGAGAAATTGCAGTGGAAGAAACACTTTTTTTATTATCTTTTATGCTGTAAAGATATTTTAAATATAACGGAACGCGTTCCAAAAGTGGTTTAGAAAATTGTGTTTTCTTCATTTCTCGTTCCTTATAATTTTGTTATTTTAGTACGGTTAATCGACCTATAGCCACGTTTTATCCAATTAAGGTTATAACCAAGTTAGAAGCTATAACTACAAGAACAAGCGCAACGGGATAGGTTGAAGCGTAAGCGCCGGCAACGTCATCCGTTCCAGAAACCTGAACTAAGGTTCCAAGCGCAGGGGTTGAGGTCATGCCACCGGTAATAGAACCAAGGTTGTTGAATAAAGGTAACTTTAATACCTTCTTTGCAAAGATGAAGCCTATAATCATGGGAACGATAGTCATAATAACGCCGGCAATAAAGCCCCATAAAATGGTTAAGCCGGAGAACGTTCCTGCATTGATTTTTTCAAGTAGGCTTACACCGCCTTCTACACCTGCACCGATAAGGAATAAAACAAGACCAAATTCACGGAAAACCTTTAAGGTTTTTTCGGGAATTTTTAAGCTGATTTTTCCAACCTTTCCAA
>JAZSMG010000175.1:0-5259 GCA_045535775.1 Christensenellaceae bacterium
TGCTTTAATTGCAATAAACTTTAAAAGAAAAAGATAAAAACCTGGCTATAGGTCGATAAACGTATAAAAAGGGGAGATTTTTCTCCTCTTTTTAATAGGAGTAATTATGAGTAAAGTAGGTAGATTTATAAACGAAGAAAGGGAATATCTTATAGAAAATATATACCCTAAAAGACCTTTAAAGAACTACTTGTTTAACGAAGGGTTTATTATGGACGTGGATCAGTTTGGCTTCGGTCTTTCTAAGGCGTGCATAAATAAGGTTTTTCGCCCACTTATTTACGATCACCGTATTGCTTACGTAAAGGATAACGATAGCGGTGAATATTACGATATTAACAGAAACTTTTCTAAAAAGCCCTTTGCTTATCACAGAACGCGCGTTGGTATGGGATATCACGTTGTGGAAAGTGAGTATAACGCAATTCAAGCTTCCTTTGCTTTGCTTATTCCCAAGGAAAACTTTGTGGAAATGTACCAAATTAAGCTTAAAAACGTTGGCAAGGGTAAGCGTAGCCTAAGCCTTGTAACCTATATAAATCCCAACGTTAATATTTCAGAACATCAAGCTTATACCAAGGCAAGATATGATGAAAATCTTGGCGGCTTATACTTTGCGCACAGACCGCACAAAAGAACTCACGAATACGTTGATATCTTTTTCGCGTCAGATGAAAAGGCGGTTGCTTGGGCTCTTTCAAGGGACGCTTTTTGCGGTACGTACGGCTCTGTTAACGACCCTGAAGCCTTAAAACAAAGATATTTGCCCTGCGATAAGCCTATATTTGAGCCTTACTACGCAGGTGTAATGCAGTTTGATATTGAGCTTAACGAAGGGGAAGAAAAGGTAATTCACTTTGCCGTTGGCGTAGAGCGCAACTATGAAGAATGCGTAAATTTAGCTAAAAAGTATTCAAATAGTGAAAGCTTTGAAAGTGAAATTGCTTGGCAAAAACAGCTTGCAGAAGGTCATATTTCAACCGCCGTTATAGATACTGAAGACGAGTATTTAAACACTATGGCTAATATTTGGCTTAAGCGCCAAATGTCCCTTGGTAAAACGTGGGGCAGAGTTTACGGAAAGGGCTTCCGCGACGTATTGCAGGATATAACGGGCTTCGTTTCGTTAGATAAGCCTTTGGCGCGTGAAAGACTTTTATATACCTTAAAGCATCAATTTATAAACGGTAACGCAATAAGAATGTTTGATCCCATTTTAGATCATCCCTATCAGGATATGGGCTCTTGGATTGCTTCTACCATTCTTGCTTACTTAAAGGAAAGCGGTGATTTTTCCGTTTTAGACGAGCCCGTGGGATATTACGACGATAGCGCTATAGAACCCGTGTTTATGCACCTTAAACGCTCTATAGACTTCCTTTTTGATAATCAGGGCGCTCACGGCTTAAGCCTTTGGGGTGGTGGCGACTGGAACGATTCAATAGATAACGCGGGCCTTCAAATGATTGGCGAAAGCGTTTGGCTTTCTATTGCAACCGTTAACGCCAGTAGAGATTATTTAGAAATTTTAGAGCAAATCGAGGTTGAAAACAAAGAGCAAATTATTGCAGACGTTATTCAAAAAAGAGAGTTTTTAAAGCAAAATTTAATTAAGCACGGCTTAAAAGACGGTAGATTTATTTACGGTATTAACGACTGGGGCGAATACGTTGGTGCGGAAGAATGTAAGGAAGGTAAGGTTTTCTTAAATCCCCAAACTTGGGCGGCAATGTCTGATATTCTTCCCTTGGAAGAACGCCGTAAGCTTATGGACGTTGTAGAAGAAAGATTAAAATGCCCCTACGGTTATACCTTACAGGATACCCCATTCGTTACCCCTAACGATCATCTTGGCAGATTAACCTATTTTGAAAAGGGTGTTTACGAAAACGGCTCCGTTTACAACCACGGCGTTATGTTTAAGGTTGTTGCAGACTGCGTTGTGGGCCGTGGCGATAACGCTTGGAATACCTTAAAAATGAACCGCTACGATAACCCCTTAAACGCAGATTCGGGTGTAGAGCCTTACGCCGTTTCTAACATGTATTTTGGCCCTTGCGCAGAAAGTAAGGTTGGTTATGCGCCCCTTTCTTGGATTACCGGCTCTGCGGGTTGGATGTATAGGGCAATAATAGAATTTTTACTTGGTGTTAAGCCTGAATTTTACGGCTTAAAGCTTCAACCTTGTTTACCCACCTCTTGGAATGGCGCTAAAATTAAAAGAAATTTCCGCGGGGTAAAATACGATATTGAATTTATCCCCGGTAATGAATTTGGCGTGTTCGTAGACGGTAATAAAATAGAAGGGAACGTTATTCCTTTATTTGAAGAAGGTAGCCGTCATACCGTAATTTGCAATTACGTAAAAGGCGAAATGGTTTTATAAAATAAAATATAACGCAAAACTTGTTTTGCATATCACTTTTAGCCACACGGCTAAAAATAAAACTCTTAGAATCTTGATTTTTTGTGGATAAGAAAAGCCCACTATATTTCGCTTTTGCGAAGTATAGTGGGCTACACTTTTGTATTAAATTAAAATTCCCTTATAGGAACTCCATAATAAAGAGTCCTTTTTTCCTTTGTTGCTTTTTGCCTTTTAGTTAATTATTAAAATATTTATTCGACGTGCTATTGACAATAGTATATTATTAGTGTATAATTATGGCATAAAGTTTAAAAAGGTGAAGGGTATGAAGGAAACCGTTATAGTTAAAAGCTCAATGTCTAGAAGAATGGAAAAGTTTTTTGGTATATTGCTTATTATAGAAATACTCGCAGCTGTTTTGCTTCTCATTTTAGCAATAACTAAAGGGCTGATTGAAACAAACGATATGAAAAAAGCCCTACGCGTTCAAAACGGGATCTATGAGGGAATGTATACTTGTCCTTATCATAATAATCTATACTTTTTTAACTTTAAGGGATTAAGAAATCATTACAAATCAGATCATATCAATAAGCTTCCAACAATGTTTCAGCTTGGTTTAAAATATTATTTATGGCATTGGTTTGTAATATTGAACATTGGCTTTAATATGTTGCTATATTGGCTACGCAAAAAGGATGAAATAGTTGTAACGAACAGAAACGTTTACGGAAGAAGACTGTTTGGAAAAACCTTAATACTTCCAATATATCAAATTAGCGCGGTATTTAACGCAAGAATTTTTTCAAGAATAGCTATAGTAACCTCAAGGGGAACTATACGCTTCTTTTGGATAGATAATAATAGACTGATTGCCACGGAAATAAGAAATCTTATAAATGAAAGACAGGCAAATACGGAAATGGATTCATCTAAAAACCAACAGAGCCCCTATGCTTATTTAGATGAGTTGGAAAAATTAAAGGAGCTTTTAGATAGCGGGGTTATAACGCAGGATGAATTCGTGGCTAAAAAGAAGCAAATTTTAAACCCACCAAATAACGATAAGGCAGAATAATTCCTTAGCTGAAAGGTGAGATAATCGACTTATAGCGCGGTTTTTTGTAAAAAATATAAATTTTTATGCACTTGAATAGTTGTTTTAAGTAAAAGAAGTAATAAAAGGAGAACGCCATGAATGAAGAGGTTGTGATTAAAAGTTATCAGGCAAAATGGGCAGATACACTTTTTAAAATAGTGCTTGGCATAGAGATATCTTTGGCTGGGTTATTCATTATTTTGGCTATATATAAATGTTTTGAAGCAACACAATTTTTTAAAGTGGCTTTTAATAGCGAGTTAGAATATGAGTGTAATTGCGGAAAAACCTATAATTTTTATATAACGTTAAGATGGCATTCAATATTTTCGCATGAATCACGCTATCCTTCATATTTTTATTTTGCTCCGGTATATTTTGCATTTCATATACAATGGGTTTTCCTTATGGGAGTAACGTTATTAAGTCGTTGGCTTTATACGCAAAACCACGTTATAGTAACTGAAAGAACGGTGTACGGAAAAAGCTTTTGGGGTAGAACGGTAATGCTTCCAATCCAACAAATTACTGCGGTAGTCAGCGCGAAGTTTTATTCAAGGTTAACAATAGTAACCACTAACGGCAGAGTTAATTTTATAATGATAGGAAATCATGCAAAAATTGCGCTTGCTATAAGAACGCTTATTAGCCAAGTGCAGGAAGACACTCTCGTTAAAAAAAGTGTAAAAGCTTTAAACGAAGGGCCTTCTCTTAGCGAAGAAGAAAAGCTGTTAGGCTTGTTGAATCAAGATATTATCACGCAAGAAGAATTTGATGCCAAGAAGGCGCAAATACTAAAAAGAAAAAGAAGTAAAGCAGTAATTTTTAGATAGTATTTTTTAATAGCAAAAGGCTAGTTAATCGCGTTATAGCGTGGTTTTTAGTAAAAATTTATAAGTTTTTGCGTTTAAATTAGCGCATTGTATAATTAATTAAAAAAAGGTAATAGTATGGAAGAAAAAGTTATAGTAAAAAGTAAGATAGCACAATGGGGAAAGATTTTTTACCGTGTAGTTATTATATTAGAAATTTTATTGACCTTAACCTTTCTTATAATAGCCGTTAGTAAAGGGCTTGGTGCTGTGGATACTATGAAAAATGCAACGGTTGCTGAAAGCGGACCGAATATGGGTAAATACGAATGCGTGCATACCTTTGAAACCTTCGTATTTGAAAGTAAGGCGGAATATAACGCGCATTGTTCAGAGTATCACACCACGAAGAGTAATATTCATTATCATATTGCTAGGCCTTATTACGTGCGTCATTGGAATTGGTTAGCTTTAACTGCATTAACCTTTTTAAGTGCTTGGCTTTCTTTAAATTCCACACTCACCGTATCAGATAAAAATATTTATGGAAGAACACCGCTTGGAAGAACTGTAATATTGCCAATTTATCAAATTACTTCTGTTTTTACCGCAAGATTTTTTTCTAGAATAATGATAACAACGTCAAGGGGAATAATATATTTCCACATGATAGAAAACAATAAGGATATTGCTTATAAATTAAGAAACCTCATAATACAAAGGCAGGAAGAAACAGAGTTTAGCAAGGAACAGCCGGAAGAGGATTCTTACATTAAGCAATTAGAAAGATTGAAAGCTTTGTTAGATGACGGAGCTATCACACAGGAAGAATTCGACGAAAAAAAGAAAGAACTTTTGGCAATCGAATAACAACCGTTAATCAACATAAAAAAGAGCATGACTTTTTGTCAGGCTCTTTTTTTATGTAAAAGTGTTGTTAATCGCGCTATACGGCGACTTTTTGTTTTTAAAATAATGAT
>JAZSMG010000093.1:0-9184 GCA_045535775.1 Christensenellaceae bacterium
CTCGTTAAAGGTCTTTGCGTCTATGGTTTTAACTTGCGTCGCATCACCGAAATTAACATCATCGGTTAGCAAATCAACGTTATTGCCAATAGGATCGTCAAGGAACGCATCCGCACGTGTCCTGAACATCGGCGCATGTCCACGTTCCAAGATCATCCCCGATATGTTGATATCGTATATCCATGTCTGAAACGCATCATCTAACAAATGCAGGCGCGTTGTATTCGGTGCTAGAAACTCGACTTCACGCACGAACCAAAACCATTCACGTAAGCCATTGTCACCTTCGTACATCACGGGTGAACCATCGTTTGCAAACTTGACATATTTAACGCGCAAGTAATTATGTCTTGCGCACATATCGTAAGGTATTGGAACGTCTATTTCCAATGATCTATGTAATTCTTTGAATTTGGTAGTGAACCTATAACATTCATCATCAGGGATAGCATCGAACCATGCATCCCGCTTTTCGCGTGTTTCGAAATAAACGACGTTGCCGATACCCGAAATCGTCCTGTTTCCTATATGCGCTTCTCCCATATCCCATGGAACCGTGCAAACCTGCAATTCCATTTGCGGCGCGTCGAAACGCCCATAATCGAAATCGTTATCGTATTTGTACGTGTTTACGTTATCGATGTGGGGAAAATCGCTTTCGTTTCCCTTTAAGAAATTGTACTTGACCATTAAACCCCCAATATAAAGAAATGGGCGCATTTCTGCGCCCATTATATAGCGTATGCCGGTCTAAGTCTAACTAGTGACGGTAACCGTGCAAGTAGACGATTGACCGTTGGCAGCCGTAGCCGTGACATACAGCTCCTTAGTGGTAGCTTGTGCCGCATCGACCGTGAGTTTCCCGGCTTGCGTAAGCGTCGTGCCGCTCTTGATAGTACCGCCTGATTCAACGTTAAGCGACCAGACAACCGTAGCGTCATAGTTTCCGGTGCCTTCAAGCGTGACAGGGAAAGTGTAGTTAGCACCCTGCGCAACGGACTTGGTGGCTTCGATGCTGATGCTGGTCGTAACGTCCGGCACGTTGTTCGACGTGGACGCATACACAATATACGGGTAATCGTCGACTGGCATGTGCTTGGTAATGTAATCAGCCATTTACAACACCGCCTTAGACGACCGTAGCCGTGAACGTGTCCGTGTAGGTTGACGTAGACCCGGACGGGTTGACGTAAGCAGCCGTTGCCGTAATGGTGATGACCGCACCCGCTGCAATGCCCGTTTTCTGGCAATGAAGAATGCCGTAATTGTCAACGTAAGTAGTGGACTTGAGATCAAGCGGGTTGTTGTTATCATCAACCGCGCTAAGTTCATACGTAGCCGCATCAGGCTCGATGCCGATAACGCCCGTTCCACCGCTCGACGCGCTAAGGGATCCGCGCAAGAATATATGAGTGTCAAGCATACCGCCAACCTCGATATTGCCCGTGTCTGGGCTGAACTCGATACCGCTCGGGGTCATGGTGATAGTCGGAATGGTGGTGGCGGCTTCGGTCGTGAACAGGCAGCAATTGGCAGCCGGGTTAACGCCGATAAGCGCATTCGCCCAATAGTAATATTTCATCGTGCGGTTGCCCGGATTGTAGAACGGAGGTTCAAGACCCGTCATGAAATCACGGTAATAGATGAAATCCTCGGAGGTAAGGGCAGCGTAGACGTTCGGGATGGGGAATTCGGGAATCGTGATAATACGATACTGGATATTCGCCCGGTCAAGCTGGAACACGCTGGAAAGCGTCTGAACGTCCAAGTTTGCGAGGACTTCCGGCGTAGTCCAAAGAATCAGGGTTTCAGGGGACTCGAACACTGGCACGTCGATATGGTTGTACAGGCGCGTCGGGAACTGCATGCGACCCGCAACCGCGCGAATACCGGTTAGAAGTTCCTTGCCGGTTGCTTCGGTGGTAGGTGCCGCGCTGATGTTGTAGCGGAACAAACCGTTCATTCGGTTATCGGCTTCAGCGAACATTTGAATCATGATGTTCATTTCATCGTAGTTCGCACTCGAAAGCATCTGCGCAATGGTAGCCGAAAGCAAATCGTCGTAACCGTAGCCATCTTCGGCAAACGCACGCGCGATTTCCTGACGTGACCACGAGAATTCGTAGCGTCTAGGTTCTCCGACACTATAAAACCACTCCACGAACTCCGGGCGCTCAACACGGAGGAGGGTTTCATCGTCGAATTTGCCTGCGTGCGCTTGCAGGTACTTCACTGCCACATGACGCTCGGAATTGCCCCAAGATTGCGCGGGCTTTTTCAAGCTGCGCAACGGATTGTCGAAACGCTTCTGCTCGACATACGTGGCATTAAGACCATTCAGCAAACCGCAAAACTCATTGAACAAATCGTTGTTCATCGGCGCGAAAATGTTATTGACCACGTTCGCATATGCCGTAATGGACGGGTTCGGGATACGCTGTTGGAAGTCATTACTCGCGCTAAGTCAAAGCCATGCGCGTTCAAGAACTGTACTGTTCAAAACACTCATGGTAGATCACCTTCTTTCTGGGTTTATCCCAATCGAATTTTGCTTTGCGCATGTTCACCCGTTAGTCTCTTCTGGCTGTCAACCTGCTAACAAGTTAGTAATACGCTTAGTTGAAATGGTAACACAAAGGAAAACGCCCTGCAATTGCAGGACGTTTCCGGAGTGGCGTTGGCGAGGGGAAGGAAGAACCAACGCGAATACATTATACAGGCGTTTTCATGTGCGCATCTAGAAACTCGCCCATTTTAGGGCAAATCAGTTTCCTTTCAACTGCACCCCAATAAAGCACACCCAAAAAAGCATTTCCCGTATCCCTTTCAATCTGAAGCCATACGCACCGGCTGCACTTCGCATTATAAAGAAGTACGTATTTCACCGATTTTCACTTCCTCGAATACAAAAGGCAAAACGCAAGGATCCCCACGGCACCGCCCGCGCAAAACGTCATGAAATGAGATAAAGCGTTAATCATGCCACCACCGCCCATAACTCGCAGATTACTATTCCTAGTTCGAACACGAGCACGCCAAGAAGCGCTTTCAATTGATTCATGTCGGTCATTCTCCTCACCTCCACGATGGCACGTCTACTCTGCAAGTAACGCACACCCATTTGTCAAATCGGTTGGCTGCGCATGAGGGCAGTACGCACCTGCACGGGTGTTCCATGCTGCGATTGCTTCATGTTCGTTATACTTCATAGAACCTTTACAATGGCACGAATCACAACGAACATACCAAATAGAACGAGGATCCAAACCCCATGCCGGGATAGTAGATATGCGAACATCCCACGAACCGCAAAAAGGACAATTCTTCAATTCGCTCATGCAATCACCGCCCATAACTCGCTCATTTCTTCCCGATTTCCTTGGCTAGTGATTCCAAACTCCAATCATCATCCGCGCTCAATGGTTGCGGGTTGAACTGTTGCATCGGTTTAGGTTCTTCCGCTTGTGCAGGTTGCTGTGTGCTTGTAAACTGCGCACCGCTGTTGACCATGTTTACAATCTGCTGGTTCAGGTTGGCAGTTTGCTCCAATAGCGCGTTTATTTGCGCTTGTTGCTGCTCGATGATTGACTGATAGGCATTGCCGTTTTGCGCTGTATCGCCTTGTGGCTCGTTTTGCGGCGTTGTTTGCGCCTGTTGCGGCTCTGCACCCGTTTGCGGATCTTGTGCCTGCTGTTGCGGCTCTGCTTGCGTTTGCTCTGTCATGATTTAACCTTTCCATAAAGCGAAACCCGCCACCTACCCTGCAAGGCGTGACGGGTTTCAAGAAACCTTGTAGCTTTACCGTTCGCCCCTTCACCCGGTATGCACGGCATTTAGCCCCGGTTGCGTGCTAGTCCCCATCACAGGGCGCATAGTCTAGATCTACGCTGAAAAGGTAGCTTGCACGGTGCCACGCCTGCATTTTACCACGGAATATCATCCGCTTCATTGTCCTGTTTCTTAGGCGTGATGATCTCCACTTCATCGACGATGATAACGACCTTGCTACGCTTGCCGGCATCCGATTCCCAACGGTCTTGACGCAAATGCCCCTTGATGGCTACCTTCATGCCCTTGACGAGGTAATCGGCTAGACCCTGAGCACGCTTGCCGAAAAGCACGCAATCAAAGAAATTGACATACTGTTCTTTGTCCTTGCGGAATTCGTTGACAGCAACCGAGAATTCTACAAGCGGGGTTTCCCCGGCTTTCTTTTTCGTGCAATCCGAAACGAGGTTGCCGCTAACCGTGACGCTGTTGATGTTTCCCATAATGGAACCTTTCTATCCTTGCCCATGCCCTTTGCATGTAGCGACCAATTTAATCAAGTAGGATTTTCGTTATTTCCTGGATAAGCTGGATTCTGTCAAGATACGTAACCGTCGAGTATTCCGCAATGACCGAGCAAAGATGATTTACATACCCTAATGGGTTTTCGTAATAAAGGCAAACTTCGCTGATCTGATGTTCCGGGTTTTCCACATCCTCATGATAAAAGGTATAGTCAAGCGTCGTAGCGGTTTTCCCAACTCGCTTGTCATACTCTTTCACAACGAGAAACGCCCACGGTTTCACCGCTTCGCGTTTTTGAAAGATCCAATAATCGCGAATCGCCATTTCTACCACTCCAGATTAGGCGCAATAAGCCAAAAGCCCAATAAAGCCAAAACGACGACGATGAAATCCCCCATAATTCACACTCCTTTTCTCGTTTGCGCTTGTCTCCCTTCCTAATCGCAATCAAGCGCACGTGACATATCCTTTATACGTAAATCATGCCACACCCACGCCACATAAGATAAGGCTTATTCTTTACTCTGTCAACTATTTAATGCCGAGAAATTCCAGAATTTCGAAAAAAGATTCACGCACATGCGCGAATTCATAGCGTAACCCGCCGATGTAATACACATCGGAAAGTAACTGCATCAGGGGATTAGCTTTCTTTATCATCTGGTAGTTAATCGTAGAATCACGCTTTGTAAGCGTGTACACGTTTTTAGATCCTTTTGGAATGCGCGAGGTAATGAACCATAAACCGCGCTTAGCGTCAATCCAAACGCCATAGCGCATCTTGCCCCATACGATACCGAACTTGAATTGAGCGTTAGGGGTTTTCTTCATGACTTCTTTGCCGGTTGTGTCGGCAAAAACGTTATCAAAAATGACCTTGCTTTCTTCAGACCCGGCAAGCATACGCCCCACTAACGTATATGCTTGCCGCTCTTTCGAATCCCACGGCTCGACGTAATGAAGCAACACTGTTTTATCCTTGTACCACGAATAGCCGAACGAGGGAATTTTATTTATGCCACACGCCCTCAATATGGGGCATGTAACGTCAACGGCATTCCCTAAAAGGTATACATAGTATTGATACTGTTCGCCTGGTTGCTCACGGCTGATGCTGTCTAGCAGGTTAGCTAATATCAAGTATTCGTCTTTCAAATAACGGTGGTATCTATCCTTAGTGTCAATCACTGCTTCATCGTAAATGAACCGTTTCGGTTTCATGAACGTGCGTTTCTTCTCACGCTGGAAATTGGTCAGCGATACGAAATAGCATATTAACGACCATTCGGGTTTTTCACCTTCTGGCGGTATCGGTGCAATGTAACCAGCGCTTTTCTCCGTCTTGAAAATGTAGTCCTTGAAAAATCCCACGCTTTGCAGCTTGTCGAAATAGCCGCGCGATACTTCATCACGCTCGGCGTTAGTCCGGCAGATCTCGCAAAACAACTCATGCGCTTTCAAATACCGCTCAACGCATTTCAAGCGCAAGCCGAAAGTTTTGCCGATTCCCTTGGCACCTAACACGAAACATAATTCCCCATTGGTGCCGGTCTGCCTAGACATTGTTTCTTGCCAATTGTAGAATTCAGCCATTTTTAAAATATCCCCTCGAAATCGAGTATTCCGCTTGCGTGTACTATTTTCGGTACAGTGTTGACACTAGGATTGTTTATCACCGCATAGCGCATGTTTTGCCAGTTATCGGCGCTGGATGTGTCGTTAACCGTCTTGCTCATGGGATAAAGCGCTAATGCCGCTACTTCGGTAACGTTGTACGTATTACTTAAGTAGTCAGTAACTTTGCCGAAATAGACGCTTTCCCATTCGGCGAATTTCCTAGCGTTCATCTTGATAACATCATGGGCGAAAGTGACATTGTAGCCCAAGAACAAATTGCATACATCGGCAAACGACCAGCCTAATTTATAAAGCCTATCGGCATAACCGTTAATGCCTATGAAACTTGAAAAATCGCTTTCGCGCTTGCGTGTAGGAATACCCGCCAATGTGAAACTGAATCCGTTTTCGTCCTGGATGCAATAAGCCTTGTTCCATGAAGCGCAAAACCGCTTTGTTGTGAACTCCGGCACATAATAGCCGATTTCCTTCAATGCATCGTATTGTTTAGGATAAGCATATCTAACCCTGTTGCAACAAAATTCCTTGGCTTTATCAATCGCCCTGGATAACCATTGCAGGCTTTCTTGCACGCCTACGAGATCTCTTTCGGCGCAAACAAGTTTGATGCTGTCAGTATCCCCATTGATGATTGTCTTTGCATATGGTTCTACTAGATACATGGCGCAAATCTGCGCAATCCTCGACCAGCCTACAATACGCTGTCCGAACTGATACCATACTTTAGGCGTTTTAGGTGCATTGCAAATGCCGAAATTTCCGACATATTCAATGCCGGTATGAGTAATGACCGTATCGCGCCTGTATGCATTCGAGCAGGAAATGCCGAAAAGGCTATTCAAATCTGCTTTAAGGCTCATATAGGTTGCTTCAACATCGCCCGCCGATATGGTCAAATCTTCCATTTCCCTAACTATGGCATCGCTAACGCCCAAATCTTTTAATTTCTTTCCGTTGGAAATGGGCTTTCCCTTGTAATAGCTTTTCCGTGCTTTCTTGAATTCGTTTTTTGCTTTGTAGAACTGCATGACAGAAATGGTGTCTATATCGTTGGCACGGCAAAACTTGCCCGTCTCATACCCATGGATTGCTTTCACGCTATCCCACTCGTAAGCCTGCCATACTTCCCAAGCGGCTAACTCCGTAAGGTAGAACCTTGCGCGATCTGCTGAAATCACTTTGCCGAAAGCGCATTTAGCACCCTCGGCGCTATCGCAATAAGACCTATTCCGCAAATGCTCGTCATATGCGGCTTTGTCTCCGTTATCTTCATCCATTAATATTTGCTCAGGTGTCTTGTAACGTGCGCTTGCCAATGGAAGTATGCCGAAACGCTCGAACAGGCTACCGGCTTTAGGACGTAGATTCTCAAACTCGAAACATGCATTGAAAGCAACGGGAAACGGCTTTTCCCATTTCTCCAACACCCGCTCAAAAGAAATCTTTCCTATCAAGTCAAATGCGAGGTCTAAGACGTTTGCGGGCATTTCCCGAAACCTGTACGGGTACATATGGCTTACCATTTGAGCTGGATGTTGGCTCGTTGCGTCAAATGCCGCCACCACTTCATCCGTGCCGGTTAAATCAAACGGTTTCGATGCATTGACAGATGAGCAAAACGTGAACCCGCCACGAGTGCAGGCAAGCATGGTAAACAATTCATCGTCTGTTTTCGGCGCGTCAAGACGACAGCGCGACTTCCAATAATAGAAAACGCTGGATTTCATGTTATGCCCGCGCAACTTGGAAAAGCGCACGCGCCTGCGTTCGCGCACTATACCCGTTTTGGTAACGACATTTGCACCTAACTTATCCGGTGAAATATCGGGGTTTCTACGAACCCACCAGCCGAACCAGGCAATGAGAGTGTAAATATCGCGCTTGGCATAGTCTAATTCCAGTTCGGTTAATGGGGTAAAAGGTGTCCTGATTAAATTGTAATCCCACTCGCCCACGCCCTTTTGAAAGCCGCAATCCTTGCCCATGCGCTCTAGCGATTGTTGGGAAAAAATAAGCGTATCCCATATGACCAAACGAGGATTATCGTTATCATCCAGTATAGTAAAGGTAATGGGCTTTCGTGCGCTTTTAGCCAATACCCGTACATTTTGACCTGATAGCCAATTAGATAACCCGTACATGTCAAATGACAAGTTATGGCACAGTATCACGGGCACATAATCGGATTCACGCGCTGCTATGCCGTTTAGCCGTTCTTCCAAGTCCAACGTATGCCGGTATAGTTCAATGTCAACATGGTCTTTCACGTTATCGGCTGTAATCTCGCATAAGTCTGTTCCATCAAGTAACCCCAATTGATGAAGTAAGGGGAACGCAACGGGTATGCCGTTCTCATTCAGGTTGCTTGTTTCGCTATCGTATGCGGCTATTATCCGGTAAGGTTTACTATTCCTCATTGTGTAACGGAATTATCAGACGCAATCTTGTTTTGAATGGTAAGTTTTGCAGCTTCATAAATTGTATCCATATCGCCACGAGAATAAAGCAAATCGCCTGTGATCTGCTCTATCTCGTCTAACAGATCTGCGACGTTATCAACGTTGAAATAGGCAAATAGCTGTGGAAGTATCTTCTCCTTGTCAATCTTGTAGCCTTTTTCGTTGCCGGCTGCTACTCGTGCGCCCTCTTCCCAAATTTCAACCGTACCGCCGATAATGCGTTGACCGATAGGGCTATTCAGAATTGCGCGTGCTTCTTCTTCTCGTAACGTTTGCGCTGCTGCACCTTTGCGCGTGCTTTCCAACGCTTGAAAAGACCTTGACCCCTTTCCAAGTTCAATAGCGCCTTTGCGTATTTCCTCGTTTGCTTTCTTGCTTTGCGCCTGTGTCTTGCGTCTTTCCTCGGAAAGATCTATTCCAAGAGCATTTGCAATTTTCTGTATGGGCTTTGCAAATGCCTGTGTAGTGCCTTTGTCATACGTCTTTAAAGCATCGTTTAGCTTTTGACGTGCTAATTCCCTATACCGTGCTGCTGTCGCGCCCACTGCGCTTGCAGCGTCCTTCAAATAACGCTCGGCTGCCCTGTAATATCGCCTACGTGCATTGTATGCGGTGTCTCCTGTCGGTCGTTTTCCCCTTGCCATATTGCACACCTCGCATTCAATCGGCTATAATTCTTTATAGTGTCAAGCATTATACCACTATGAAAGGGGAACGCATGGAGAAAATGAAGCTGACTTGTCCGTTTACGGGAATTGAATTTCAGGCATTTAAAGAACCTAAAACACATAGGC
>JAZSMG010000050.1:0-2142 GCA_045535775.1 Christensenellaceae bacterium
TCTTTTAAACGCCTATTTTTATTAGGTGTTTTTTTGTTGTTTTAAAGGTAAATTAAAAGGTAAAAGCAAAGAGTATAAAACTTTAAATAAAAATAAAAAAACCTGCGTATAGGTCGATTAACGCAGGTTTTATAATTAAAATTAGTCAATTTTTTCTTTAGAAATTTGCTTGCCGTTTCTGTAAATGCATTTATAAATGGAATTATCTTCAAAACAGTTTAATAAAGCCTTACCGTTAAGCAGGTCGTTTTTATATTTACCAAATAAGATATCACCGTTAACAAAATAGTAAATACCCTTTCCGTGTTTATAAAACCCCTTACATTTTCCTATGTACTGTTCGCCATTAGTGTAAAAAAAGTGAGTTTTACCGCAGGGGGTGAAGTCTTTTGTTTTACCAATAACTAGTTCTATACCGGGAACAAATTCATATAACTCTGCAAGTCCGTTTAATTGCCAACGTATTTATCGCCACTTTTGTAATAATAGGTACCAAAGCCCTCTTGTTTATCGTTTACCCAATTGCCTTCGTATTTATCGCCACTGTTCCAGTAATAAGTGCCGTGGCCTTCTTTTATGGCAGTGCCTTCCCTAAAATCACCTTCGTAGTAGCCGTTGCCGTAATTTGCTCTTCCCATATTTTACTCCTTTAGTGGATAGTGGGTTAATTATATCATATCGCTTTTAAAAAGTATAGTAATAAAAAGACGAATTTAAGTTTTTTATTATTCGTTCTAAAATGCAAAAAATAAAATGAAAGTGCCGTTAATCGACCTATAGCAAGGCTTTTTTAATAAAAACAACTAAAAACCGATTAAAAATTTAACTTTTAAGCCTCTTAGATATGCCGTTATTATTACCGCATTTTTTTACTTTTGTCTGTTTAACGGTATTAAAAATAGCAGGCAACGGTAAACGTAAAAACGTAAGCCACTTTTTTGATTGAATTACCCCGTTTTTACTTTATAATTACTTGCCAAACAAGCAAAATGAAAAAGAAAAATGCGCAAAATGGTAGAGGTGCTAAACCGGAAAGCCAAAATGAATAAAAAAATTTCAAATAATTTTACTAAACAAGGCCTGCATAAAAGTCTATGATAATTCAAGATTTTTACAAATGTTTAGTAAACAAAACACACTTTTGAGGCTGTTTTTTGCAAAAAAAGTAAAAAAAATTTTTTAAAAAGGTATTGACATAGTCAAATTTGTATGATAAAATAAAGAGGTGATAAATGTTTACTAAACAAAAACGTAAATTTGGCAATGTATTTTGCCTATAAGGAGAAAGTAAAGTGAAAAGTGTAGCGATAGTAGGGCTAGGAGCTAGAGGATTACACACGTATGCGCCTTACGCTGAGTTATTTCCAGACAGAATGAAGGTGGTTGCCGTTGCAGACGTTATTGAAGAGCGCGTGCAAATAGCGGCTGAAAAATACGGTGTTCCAAAAGACAAATGCTTTAATTCTGCAGATGAATTTTTTGCACAGGAAAAGCTTGCGGACGTTGTTTTTATAACCACGCAGGATAGGGAACACGTAGAACACGCACTAAAGGCGTTGGAGCTTGGCTATGATATTTTATTAGAAAAGCCTATATCCCCCTCTTTAGAAGAGTGTTACAGCTTGAAGAAAAAGGTAGATGAAACGGGTAAGCTTGTTATAGTGTGCCACGTTTTAAGATACACAACCTTCTTCAAAACGGTTAAAAAGGCGATTGATAGCGGAGTGATTGGCGACGTAGTAACAATTCAGGCAATAGAAAACGTAGGTTATTGGCATATGGCGCACAGCTTCGTTAGGGGAAACTGGCGAAATTCCAATATAGAAAGCCCAATGATACTTCAAAAGTGTTGCCACGATTTTGATATTTACGGTTGGCTTATTGGTAAGAAGTGTATTGGCGTTTCTTCATTTGGCGATTTATCTTATTTTAAAAAGGAAAACGCGCCTGAAGGTGCCACCTCACACTGTATGTCTTGCCCCCACATAGATAGCTGTATTTACAGCGCGAAGAAGATTTACATAGAAAGCCCCTTGAACGGCTACGATTCAGGCAATCGCGATTGGCCGGTTAACGTTATTATGGAAAATCCCACGCGTGAAGGTGTTATAGAAGCTCTTAAAGAGGGTGCTTACGGCAGAT
>JAZSMG010000126.1:0-5704 GCA_045535775.1 Christensenellaceae bacterium
AAAATGAAACTTTACAAATAGTTTGCACGATTTTGAGAGTGCTACACGTTATATTTTTTTGGTTTTTTTTAATTTTTTTCTAATGAAAGCAATGAAGCTTCCGACGCGTTGATGAAACAAGTGCAATACCGGCATAAAAAAAGAGAGAGCAACAATAGCGTGATACTCTTAACGGAGTATCACGCTAACTCTATTCGCCTTCGGCGAGTTCTATTGCTATGCAGTTATATTCGGCTTACGCCGAGTGATATTTGCTGCGCAAGTTTAGGGCGAATAGAATATCACTGAAGCCGCAAGGCTTCAATATCACTGTCGCTGTGCGACAATATCACTCTTTGCGTCAGCAAAGAATACCACTATTATGCCAACAGAAAAAGAGATAACATTTCGGTGGCTAACCGATTTGTTATCTCTTTCTGCTTGTGTAGGGGTTCCCCAAAGCGAAGTATGAGCTTTGGGGTTCACGTATATGGGTTTGGGCTTAGCCCATAAAGTATTTGACTAGTCAAATGCGATGCTTGCACTTAGTAGAGTTTTCAAATTCTCCGCTAAGAACATCAGCCTTTAACGGGCGGATATTTTTTTTACACTTAATTTTAATATTGATGATTGCATGCACTAAAACTCAAGTATAACATTTAATTCATCATTGCCAAAAAAACATAAAGTTAATATTATACCTCTTTTCAAAAAATAATAATCTTAATACGGCAACCATTATTATAAATATAAAGTCATTAACGAATTTAGCATGCTAAAAATAAAAATAGCAAACTTGCCCGTCATTACACCAACTTAAATTCGCTATTTTATTTATAATTATAAAAACAACTGTTTTAATAAAAAAGTAGCCCTATAGCGCGATTATCCGCCCACTCTACCGTAAGTAGAGCAGTTTTTTAAGACTCTACTACTCGTTTTTTATTCGTATACCCACCACATACGTATTTTAGGTGACATTTTTTTTAATTTGTAATATAATGTTTACGTAACACAAAAGCAAAACAAAACAAGGCAGGTATATTATGAGTAATTACGTATTAAGCGCTTGTTCAACCGTTGACTTAAGCGTTGAAAGATTAGCAGAAAGAAAGGTTAGCTGGAAGTCCTTCCACTATTTTATTGATGAAAAAGAATACTTTGACGATATGTTTTCTAAGTCTATGAGCATGAAGGATTTTTATGATGCTATGCTTCAAGGCAAGATAACAAGAACCTCACAAATTAACGCAGATGAATACTGCGAATATTTTGAAGGTTTATTTGAAAAGTATGATGAAATAGTTCACGTAACTCTTTCCTCCGGACTTTCAGGCTCATACAATAGCGCAAAAATCGCCGCAGGAATGCTTCAAGAAAAGCACCCCGATAAGAAGCTTTACATAATTGACTCTCTTGGTGCATCAGGCGGGCACGGATTGCTTGTTGAGCTTTTAGCAGACAAGCGTGATGAAGGTGTAACCGCTGAAGAACTTTACAAATACGGCGAAAGCATTAAATTAAATCTTCATTTTGATTTCTTTTCTACCGATTTAACCTTCTACGTTCGCGGTGGCCGTGTTTCTAAGGCGGCCGGTCTTATTGGTAACATTTTAAAAATTTGCCCCGTTTTAGATATGAACAACGAAGGCAAGCTTATTGTTAGAAAAAAGGCACACGGCAAAATTAAAGCTGCTGAGGCACTATTAGAAAATATGACTAACTGCGCTTTAAACGGAATGGATTATGACGGCAGATGTATCGTTTGCCACTCTAACTGCATCGCAGAAGCCAACCGTGTTGTTGCTATGATAGAAGAACGCTTTGAAAACCTAAAGGGTAAAATTGACGTATACCCCATTGGCCCCACCATTGGTAGCCACTCCGGCCCCGGAACGGTTGCATTATTCTACGTTGGAAGCGAACGCGGTGTCTAATATTTCATTAACCGCAACGGCTCTCAATATATAAAATAATATCTCATTAAACACACTGACTCTCAATATATAAAATATGCGATAATCGCTTTATACAGGCGCTTATCGCATATTTTTTTGTTTTATAGTCAAATACTTCTTAAAAAAAATTAAACGAAAACCCGTTGTCTCTTTTAAGCCAACGGGTTTTTTTAGCTTTTAAAAGGGATTAGCCTTGATAACCCCAAACTACTTTGCAGTTGGAATAATTCCAATCCCATTCCCAGCCAACCGGGGCGGTTTGAGCCTCTGCATATATGGTTAACTTGTTGCAAATATAAAAGGCGGAATTGCCAAGTTCTTGAACGGTGGCGGGAATTATTACCTTAACTAATGAGGTACAGCAAGAAAAAGCCGCTTCGCCAATTGCAGTAACACCTTGCGGTATGATAATTTCTTTAACCTTATTACACTTCACAAATGAATGACTGCCAATTTCTGTTAAAGTAGCGGGCAAGCTTATTGAAGTAGCCCCTTCACAATAAGCAAAGGCAAAATCTTCTACCTTGGTAACACCGCTTGGAATTGCTATGCTAGAAAGCTTTTTGCAGTTAAAGAATGCATATTTACCAATTGAGTTTACCGTTGAAGGAATGCTAGCAGTTACAAGCTTTTTGCAGTTATAAAAGCATTCTTCGCCGATTGAAGTAACACCTTGAGGAAGAGTTACGCTTTGAAGAGAGGCACAGTCACGGAATAAAAAGCTTTTCAATTCGGTAATACCCTGCGGAATTGTTACGTTCACCAGTGCGTTGCACTTTGAAAAAGCGCCTTCACCAATTTCATTCACGGTGTTTGGAAGAGTTATTTCCTTAATAGAATAACAGCTTGCTAACGCGTAATTACCAATTGAGGTAAGCGAAGTGGGAAGAGTTAAACCTTCTAACGCGCTACATTTATATAATGCGTAATCACCCAAATGGGTTAAATTTTGAGGCAACGTTATCTCTTTTAACAAACTGCAACCGCTAAAAACCCAATTACCCAACTTCGTTATGGCGTTTGGAACAACTACGGACTGCACCCCTTCACAATTACTAAACGCGTAATCCCCAATTGAGGTAACAGCGGTAGGAATATTTAAATTAGCAAGCGCAACACAACCGGAAAAGGCGCCTGCACCAATAACTTCAAGCGAGGCAGGCAACTCTACACTTTGAACCAAAGAACAACCTGCAAATGCCTTATCTTTTATTTCGCGCACGTTTGCGCCAACAACAATCTTTGTGATTTTTTTATTGTTTAAAAAGGCACCGTCTTCAATACTTACAACGGGTAAGCCCTCATAAGTATCTGGAACAACAAGTTCTTCCGTTCTTGTTAAACCGCCTATTCCCGTTAAAGCATAGCCATCCTTACTTTCCGTTAGTTCATAACTAAAAGAGGTTTTAGATAAATCCGGCAATGAATTACACCCGGTAAATAAGCCACACAGAAGAGCAAAAACAATAGTTAAAGGTAGTAATCTTTTTACTTTCATAATTCTCCTTATCATAAAAAACTATCTATTAATCGCGCTATAGCGCGACTTTTTCTTTTTAGCAGTATAAATTTGCGTTGTAGTTAGGTAAATAATTTGCAAAGATATTAACGGGTGAATTTTCACCGTAGTTTCCAAAATTTTCAAAATTATAAAGGGCAACGGGTACGTAATCGGTTGGATTATAATCGTATTTACTGGAAAGAGTTCCACCGCCGGTAATATTACCAAACGTTTCGCCCCAGCCGTTGTAATAGTTTAAATATTCCTGAAAATCATTATAGTGATTATAAGTATAGAACAAATATTTTTCCGTTAAGTCGGTGATATCTGCACCGTATTCATATCTAGAGTAAACTATGCGCGCAGCACCTCTTGTAATCTTGCTTCCGTTATTGTAAACCGCAACGGCATAATCGCCTGCAGTTGTACCCGTTGTTCCAATATCAAGCTCGTAGTACTGGTAAGTTCCACCGCATCCGCTAATGTTTGGTAAAACTGGCTCATAGGGATAGCGCGAGGTATCACCACTGAATTTACTGTGGTTAACCCTTAAATATTTACCCCAAGGGCTTGAGGTGGGTTTTGTGCTTTTGCTTACTGAATAATTTACAGGCACGTCGTTAAAAGCAAAGATATATGCGGCAACCTCTTCTAACGTTACGTACGCGCCACCTTTATATATTTCTTTAACAACCCTACCGTTTTTATCTACAACGTAATAAGTATTTTTATCTGAAGAATAGCGCGCGCTACTGTTTTTTAAATACAAATCCCCCTCTATAGGTCGATTATCGGCTATTGTAGGCTCTTGATCTTGCTCTGCAATAGAGCCGGACATTAAGTAATATTTACTTCTTAAAAGAGCATCTGCACTGTTTTTTGCGGGGGTATAATTTGCGTAAAATTCGCTTTCACTTACGTTTGCGTAATAACTTTCTAAGTCCTCACCGTCTACCACGGTAACGGTGATTTTATCACTTTTTTCACCTAAGTTTATTTCAACCTCACAAGTGCCTACTTTTAAAGCGGTAAGCTTATAATCATAAGAAACGCTAACGCACTCGTTTTGTGTGCGGAATCTAACGTCACCACCGTAATCACCAACGATTTCCCACTCTAAGGTAATAAACTCGCCAACCTCAAGTTCAATATCCTCTGTAATAAAAAACACAGAATATTCTTCCTTATTAAAAGAGCTATCGCTAAAACCGCCACTTTCACTTTCCCAAGAACTGCTTGACGAATCTTCAAAAATAGAGGAACTGTCTTCTAAAATAGATGAACTATCCTCCCAAACAGTGCTTGAAGAACTGGTTGATGAACCTGAATTGGTTGGTCTTTCTTTTGGAGTGCAGGCAATCATGCAAGAGCAATAAATTGCAAGCGCAATAAAAACACTTAAAATTTTCTTCATTTTGTAAACCGTAAGCTATTACCTAGCAAATACTTCCTTAATTATTATACCTTATTATTTTAATATACTTTTAATTTTTTTTCAACCTTTTTAAGGCAAATATAAATAATACTTATTTCAACCTTGATTTATTTTGAATTTATGGTATAATATTATTACGATATCGCTACTATAGCGATTAAAGTTTGTAAATTACGCGTTAAAGGATGTATAGCATGAAAATAATTATTGCTTCTGATATTCACGGTTCTTTTTATTACGTAAACAGGTTAATTGAAGAGTTTAACCGCCTTAACTGCGACAAGCTAATTCTTTTAGGCGATATTTTATACCACGGCCCAAGAAACGACCTTCCAAGAGAATACAACCCTAAAAAGGTTATAAACTTACTTAACCAATTAAAGGATAAAATTCTTTGCGTGCGCGGTAACTGTGATGCGGAGGTTGATTCAATGGTGCTTGCATTTCCCGTGCTCACCCCTAACCGCAAAATCAAAGTAGACGGCAAGGTGTGGCACTTAACCCACGGACATAAATATAACCCAACCAACCCCAAACAAACGGTAAAAGCGGGTGAAATACTTTTATTTGGGCATTCACACATACCTTTTGACGGCGTGATTAACGGCGCACGTTATTTAAACCCGGGCTCCGTTTCCATTCCCAAAGAAAACAGCGCTCACTCCTTTATTTTATATAATAACGGTGAATTTATCTTTAAAAGCTTAGATTGATTTACAAACCCAATCAATAAAATATCCTATACTACACTAAAAAGTCATAAAAAAATACGCCTAAGGAACAAAAACCTTGGGCGTATAAAATTTTCTGCATTTTTTAATAATACAAAAC
>JAZSMG010000133.1:0-27496 GCA_045535775.1 Christensenellaceae bacterium
CTGAGGTTACGTAAGTATCCATAGGAATTGCTACTTGTATCCATTTGTTAACTTCAACTGTTTGAGTATTTTCATTATAAGCAAATAATGCAGTTACAGGATTGTTATCGTCTGCTAGTACTTTAATCCACGCAGTTACAAAATCATATGCACTGTAATCTTCTGCAGTATACTTAGGCATAATCCAGATGTTACCCCAGTTATTTCTGTTGGTGGGGATAGCCTTTAAATATGCACCGCCATAAGTTGCATCAGTATTTTCTTCAGCAGAAACAAATACCTTTTCTGCATATTCAAATACGTTGTTGTTTATGCCGTACATTACTTGTGAATCTGCACCCTCTACAGCAGGATTAAATACTACAGAGTAATCTAAAACGTCAAGCTCGTATATTGCAGAAGCAATACCGTCAGAGCTATATTCTACCTTAATTTTACCTACAGAAGTGGGAACGTACTTACCATCTGCTATTTCAGAAGTTACGTCTACCCATTCTTCGCCGTCTAAAGCGTATAGTTTAACGGTTACAGTTTCATCAGTTATCTGTTCACCGCGTGCTACGTATGCGCTAACAATATTAAACTCTCTACCAACACCGGTAGCTTTAGCATATTCACCGTCTAATACTATTCTGTTAGGTTCAACTACGTTAAACTTTGCATTTGCTATGCCGTGTCTACCGTTAGTTGCAGATACCTTAACAAAATATTCGCCAAGAGCAGTTACGGTTACTTGATATTTACCGCCACCTAAAGCAACTACTTCTAAAGCTTCGCCTGATGAATTTGCTACTGAAACGTTATATTCGGTATCAGCGGGATTTGCAGTTACTGTAAATTCAACGGTTGCACTTTCACTACTTAAGCGAACTTCTTCAATAGAAGAAATGCTTAACTCTGCGGGGTTTACGGCAAGTATTTCACTAATACGAATACCGGTGGTCTTATCGTTATATCTTGCAGCGATAAAGTAAGTAGTATCTAAAAGTTCAAAGAACTTTGTTGCTTCAATGGTAACTAAAGTCCATTCGTTTGCGTTTACAGATTTTGTTAAGCTTGAATCATTAAAGAATAATACGCTAATGGGTAAAATATCAGTTGATTCCATATAAATCCAGAAGGTTATAAGCTCGAAAGATGCGTATTCGCTTGCTTCAAAACGAGGATCAACGAAAATATTGCCCCAACCGTTATTTGGATTAGCTGCTTCAACACGCATATATGAACCGCCGTAAGTTGTATCAGTATTTTCTTCAGCGGTAACGATTTCTTTCTTAGAACCTACGAATACGTTGCTGTTGCTACCAAAGTAAACTTGTGCTTGAGCCTTTGATGAAACGGGGTTTAATATTTCGCCAACTAAAATTTTCTCTATAAAGAACTCTTTAGTTACGATTGTTTCATTTCCTGCAACGTCTTTTGCATATACAGAAAGACGATAAGTACCTTCAAGTGTAGGTGTAAAGCCATATTTCCCATCAGTTTCGGTAAGAGCAATTTCAGTTAACTCTTCGCCAACTAGATAAACCTTTACACTCTTTTCTACTATTTCAGTTAGGTCGTTAAAAGCAATTTCAGGTAACACGTAAGGTACGTTTACTTCGCCTGCATCAAGAGCACTAACTATAATGCTAGGACCTTCGCCATCATATACGGGAAGAGTTACTACGCTTGTGCGAACGTCACCATCGGCAACTTCTGCGGTATAGGTAATGGTGTAACCGCCTAAATCGATAGCTTCGAAGCAGTTAGCAATAACTACTACGATTGCACCAGTAGAATCTTTTACTTGATAAATTAAAGAATATTCATTTCCCTCTTCATCAGTAACAAATCTACGTAATTCATACAATTCACCGTAAAGAACAGCTTCTTCTGTTTTCGTTGCTTCAAAATCAACTAACGTAATGCTTGCCGGTTTACTACTATTATCGCTAGGCTTATTACAAGCAAAACCAAATGAAGCAATAAGAACTATTGTTAGTAACGTAACAATAAGTTTGTTTTTCATTTTTTTCCTCCTACTTTATATCTTTATTTATGAATCAAATTCTAGACGAACGTTGTCTAAAATTAATTCTCTATCAACGTTTTGGTTTTCAAGAACGCTTAGTATGAAAGAACCAACGTTATCTTTCCAACCAGGTACAGCTGTTTCAATATCGGTTAATTTAACTCTAAACGTTGTCCATTCACCGCTTGCGGGGAAGGTAGCTAACTTATATTCGTTTTTAGCAGTTGCATTTTCAAAAATTGCAACGATATTATAAACTGAATCGCTTCCGTTGTATATATCCCAGCAGAAATATCCATTTTCGAATTGTTGTTTTGTTAAACTGCCAAGAGCACTCTTTCTAATATAAGCACCCATTATTTCAAAATGATACTTCCATAATCCTGATCCGCTTCCGGGAATAACCATTCTTAAAGCCTTTGAACCGCTTGTAGCGTTAACACCGAAGTCAGACGGCTTAATGATCTTCATGTCGATACCTTGTTCGTTAATATAGAAGTTTGATTGATAGAACTTTTCAAAGTCCATAATCTCATTCACGCCAAATTCAAATGAAGATTCGGTTGTGTGAGCTTCTTCCATATAACGAATACGTATATTATCTACGTAATACTTAGGTGTTTCATCAGTAATTTCATACTCGAATAAAGGATCGAATATCATGTATATACCGCTGATGTTAGATAAGTCTGCAACTAAATTTACTAACATTGGTTCGATATAATAGTTTAAAGTATTCCAACCGGGTTTTAAGGTAAATTCCTTACCACCTGCACGAGTAAACTGATCTAAAGCGTATGGTTCTGATACTAAACCAATTGATACTCTATCGTTTGTAGTTTGAGGATTATACATTTCTAAACGAATGCAATCAACGTGAGTAAAATCGGTATAATCAAATCCAAAGGTTTCTGATTTGGTTGAAAAATACATCCAACCGTTTCCTACTGGGTCGATACGTGCAGAGCGTTTACCCTCGTGCACGTATTTTTCATCAGCGTTCATGCTTACCTTGCCAAAATAGTTAGAAATTCGGCAAAGTTGGAAATCAGGTACCCACTCTTCAAAATCCGCAAACAATATTTCGCTAGGATTTTCCGGATTAACGGGATTTTCAGCACTGTTTGATTCGCTTGTACAAGCGTAAACGGATACTAAACTAACTAAAGACAAAATAATTGCAAAAATACTTTTTATAATTCGCTTCATTTCACACCTCATTACTTGTAGTAAACCGTCATTGAGCTAATGTTGATTGTTTTTTCAGAATGGTTTCCAGGCTCTTCACTGAAATAGAAATCACTATATTCAATAGCGTCACCAATTTGCATACCGCTGAAATCAACCTCAATAAGATTTGTACCAGGCTTAATCGTGCCGTTATACCATTCTGTACCTAGCGATTGATTGCTATAACGAGCTAAGATACGAATTGAAATATCTTCTTCGCTTGGATTTTCTACTTCAATCACTAATTTTTGAACGTTCTTGCCAACGTTATTAAATATGCTTGAACGAACGTTTTGATGTTTGCTATTAACAGCGCCAACCTTTAAGGTAATCTTGTCGTTAGCAAGAGATACGGTTGCCTTTGCATTTCTATCACTGAATAGATTTGAACTATATAGTTCGTTTGCTTCTAAGTAATCAATCTTACCACCAACGAAAACGAATAGTTTATAACTTTCTTCAGCAGTCTCAACGGTAAGGTCAAGGTTGTTTTTGGTTTCGCTTAATGCTATTGAAATGGTGTACTTTTTATTTTCGCCTTCAGTAACGCCTTCAATAAGGTTACCCGCAACCTTTAATTTATAATCCTTATTTGCAACGATAGTAAAGGTAACGTTACCTATTTGATCCTTTTCAACGTCGGTAACGAATACGCCCTTCTTTGCAAGCATTGCAAGGTTAATAAGCGCCCTACGAGCTTGAGCAAAGTAAGCAGAATTTTCTTCGTATCTAACAATCGTTCCTGTATAAATAAGTTCTGAAATAGTGCGTTCTATATCGGCAAACGAATATCCAGCAGCCTCGTAATCCTTTTTAACGTCGTAAATTATTTCATATTCCTCGTTACCGTCACGGATTGCTTCTAATCTTATACTTGGGATAGGTCCGTCAATACCGTAAGGTGCACCGGGATAGAATAAATATCCGTCACCGTTTGACTTGGGATAACGGTCTGCTTTACCGGTATAATAATCGTCGATGGGAGAGTATTTAACGCCATCGTATTCAGCATATACCGTCATTGACCAATATAGGTTACCAATGATATCATATTCGCCCATCATCCAACTAATTGCTCTTGCAGAAACTAAAGTATCGTCAAGATGGTAGCTAGGATACGGGGGCATAGGACCTGAACAGCCGTACCACCAACGACCCTTCCATTGATCGTCGTAAAGAGCACGGTCGCTTTCAGTATGCCATGAAGAGAAGAAGGGGCAATAAGTATCTATCTTTATAGCGTTAGTCTCATCGTTTCTTTGATAGTTAAGAGTTATAATGTGAGGAATCTTTTTAACTGATTCCTTTAATTCTTCTAAAAATTCACTACTTGCACCCTTTAAGCTACCTATTTTAGATACAGCTGCGTTAATACCATTATTAAACTCAATGGTTTCATTTTTAACTTTATCTAATTGGTAAACCTTGGGTTCATCAGTTCCCTTTACGATAACGCGATCTAAAAGGTTATAGTTAAGTTCAATACTCTTTTCAGCAAGTCTTGTTAAGAAGGTAGTTAAATTACCACCCGTTCTCCAACCACCTGGTATTGAAACGGTTGAAAGTCCGTAATTGATTACTAAATCTGCAATTTCATCAATCGTTTTTTGTAGGCTTTGCTCGTTTGCACTAGATTGCATAACAACCGAACCGGGTGCAAGGCGGTATTTTATCATTTCTTCAACGTAAGTTCTCCAAATATTTTGAGTGCCGTCTAATTCACCTAAATATTGTGAGAAGCCCAAGTTAAAGTATGACATACTTCTTGTTTCTTGACTTACAGTTAAATCGTAAACCATAAGATAAATGGGAAGGTTGCTAGTCTTTTGGTCGTAAGTAATTTTAAGATTACCTTGATACATGCCTGCAGCTTGATCTACGGGAACGTTAAAGGTAAGATAAATACCTTGGTTTTCACCCTTCTTTACCTTATTTTCTTCAAATGCAATTGCAGTTTCAAGGGGTAAAAGCGCATCGGGATACATTCCCGCAACAGGACTATTACCGTTAAAATACGCTTCATCAACCTTCATGTATTTTTGATGATATAAGCTAACGTTTTCTTTTGAAAATACGTCACCGGTAGCGCTAACTAGGTTTGAAGTTATTTCAGCGGTGTAATACTCAACGTCACTAATTGCCGTCATAATAACCTGCGCGCCCTCGTATTCGCCCTTGCAAGCCTCAACGCTTAGGCTTGCGGGCATACGAACGTCATCATATATGTCTGTTCTATCTTGTAAAACCTTTTCAGTTGCATAAGTAGTCCAAATTTCAACTTCACCGTTACCAACGGGAGTATTGTTGTTATTATTGCCACTACTGCTGTTTTCTCCGCCTCCGCTACATGCCGAGAACACGAGAAGCAACGATAATAGACAAGTTGCTATTCTTTTTTTCATACAATATCTCCTTGATGAAATTTAATTTTTTACTGCATTCCTGCCTGTCTTAAGCAGTTTTTCCAAACGGCGTTATTGTTTTCGGTCCAATATTTATATTCTCTTTCAAAACACATTTCTGCAACAGATGAATAACTGCCTGCAGACTTACCGCTTGTGAAATCTTCAAAGGGAGTGCCTGATGCAAATACTGATAATCCACCGTATTTAACTAGGTTGAAAGAGCTTTGTGCGGGTAAAATATTAACGTTTTGGCCTGTAAAACGATCAATAACACCTTGTTGCATGGGAGAAATAGTTGCATATAAGCCGGGGTTTTTAACCTTTAGATTATATTCAAAAGGCAAGCTTGCGCCGTTGGTTGCTCTAATATAAATTTCTTGAGCTTTATCGGTTGCCATATAACGTAAGAAGTCGATAGCGGGATCTTTACCAACTGCATAAGAAGGAATACATGCGTTGTGGCCAGGTCCGATTGAGTAGACTACTTCTCTTGCTTCTTTAATGATAGCAAAGTCTTCGCTGGTTACGCCTGCATAGCTTGTTTCACCTGCATCAATTGCAGCAACTACTGCAGAAAGCATTGCGTCGTTGGTGATTGAAGGAGTTCTTTCGATAATAGAACTAATAACGGGAACACTCATTAGTTTAACAACGTCTGCTGAGCCGTTTAATTCAACTAGACCGTCGCGTAAGGTTTTTAATTCGCTATCTACCCAGTCACCGTTTGACATAAATAGAGCGTGTTCGCCTAATAAAATTTTGTTTTGAGTTTCTCTGTAAGCTTCTCTACCGGTGTTGGGGTTAACCCAAGTAATACCGTTATTTCTGTGTAAAATTTTCTCTAAAACAGAAAGAGATTCGTAAATACCTTGTTGTCTAAAGATTGCGGGTGAACGAGATTCGGTGTTAGAATCAATACCGTTGTAGAAGTTGATATATTCTTCTGCGGTTTGATATTGAGCCCACCAGCTATAGAATAAGTAGCTAACGTAGGTTGATGCACCGTAAGTTGCAAAAGAAGTGGTGTAATTGTAAGTTCCATCAGGGGTACGGTTCTTAACAGCATTCATAATGCCTAAAAGTTCATCAGTGGTGTTGGGAGCTTTAAAACCAAGAGCGTTTAATTTGGTTTCATTATACATAATACCAGTCATACCGCTTGCCCAGTTGGTTTGATAATACTTAGGTTCGGTAACATCATCACCCTTTCCACGATATGCAGCAGAAATAAGATAACTATCTAAAAGTTTTTCCCTATAAAGAAGGTCTTCACCAGGAATGATAGAATTGTAAACGATCTCAGTTAGGTCAAGAACGTTTGCATCAGGTCCGATTTTACCTTCTAAGCCAGAACCCATAATGATATCATATTTGTTTGTCTTATTGCTAGTAGATGCTAATAATTCAGTAGCGTGGTTAGCAAGTTCATCGTGTTCTACGTGAGCTTTACCTTGAATTCCAGGATATTTTTCTTGTACCCAAGGTTCTTGAACGAAGGCACTTAAAATATCCTCTGCCCATTGATAGCCGTAGCCTGCATTGTAAACATAAATTTCCAATTTATTGGTGTCGTTAGGGTCGATGTTATTATTGTTGTTGTTATTTCCACAACCCGTAAGCGCACCAAGCATGGTTACGCAAGTTAGAATAAGTGACAATAAAAGTGCACTCTTTTTTAGCATGATTTTTTTCCTCCAATATATTTTAATTTTTATTTTTTTATATTTTCAACAAGACCTGCTAAATCTTGCGAATTTTACTCTTTTACTCAATTAGCCTTTTAATCCGCCTACCGTGAAGTTTGACATTACTTTATCTGAGAAAAGAATGAAAACTACAAGTAGAGGAATAATAGAAATAATAAGTGCCGCGTAATATGCGGGAGTATTACCTAAACGGGGTAACGTTCTGGATAAGCCGTATAAACCACTTGCAATGGTGGGCCAATCGGGGTTATATAACAATACGTCTAAGTATGAGTTCCAAGAAGAAATACCGTTAACTAAAGCCAACGCACCAACTGCGGGAATAGCCATTGGTAGCATTATTTTGAAAAATATTATAAAATGCCCGCCACCATCAACTAAAACGGCTTCTGCGTATTCCCAAGAAATATTTCTAAAGAAAGCGTATAATACTAAGAAGCTCATTCCGCCCGGAATAAAGCTTGTGCAAATATTTAAAAGCGGACCTCTGTTATATAAATTTAGGTTAGAAATTAGCGACATAAACGCACCTGTCGTTCCCATAATAGGAATTGTCATAGCGAAGATAATAACGCCGTAGTAAACGTTTCTTAGCTTAAATTTATATTTAGAAACCGCGTAAGCAACGCAAGCATTTGCAAATAGCGGACAAATGGTTGCAATCGCCGTATACCATACGCTATTAAACACTAATCCCCAGAAGCTTGTTCCACGATATTCAAGTTCGCTAAAAGCAAACTTATAGTTATCAAATACTAACTTGGTAGGAAAACTAAAAGGCTTTCCAAGCTTAATTTCATACATAACCTTGTTTTCTAAGCTATACATCAATAATATTACAAATGAAATAATCATTGAAAGCGCATATAGAGAAAACAATACAAAAACAAAGCCGAAAAGAATATTTTGCTTAACGTTTCCCTTTACAAAAATTCCTTTTTTTCTCAATTTACTAATCATTTCAAATCATCCCCCATATCAATATTCTACAGCGGGTATTTTTTCGGTTAACCAACGAACAAATAGTATAACGGGAACCCAAACGACTGTAAAAATCAAGCCCGCTGCACTTACTAAACCGTAGTTTTCTGTACCACCTGTTTGGCCAAATTCGCCCGTGCCGTAAACCTGTTTATAAATCCAGAAACTTAAAGTTGCCGTTTCTGCATGACCAGTGGGAGCAAAAAGTAGAATAGGTCCGCTTGAAGCAAGTAGGTTGGTGAACGTTAGTAAGATCATGGTTGATAAGGTGGGCCAAATAAGCGGTAGTATAATATTTACCAACTCCCTTCCAGGTCCACAACCGTCAAGGTCTGCCGCCTCTAAAACTGAAACGGGAATACGCGCCATTGCACTACCCACCAAAACGATGGTAGTTCCCGCGCCCGTCCAAATAGAATATATTAAGATAGCGTTAGTAGCAGTTGACGCGTCGTTTAAATATCCCCAACTGGGAACAGACTTGCCAAAAAGCTTTAAAAAACTATCCCAAATACCATTAGGGGTAATAACCATAGAATAAACGCTTACTAATACAACCCCCGTTAAAAGCACCGGTAAGAAGAACATTATTCTAAAAAACTTATAAAAGCGAATTTTTTTGAAAAGAAAATACGCTATTATTATGGCTATTGGGAAGTTAACAAATGCACCAACCGCCCAATACTTAACGGTATTTTTTAACGCAAGACCAATGTTTACTCCGTATGGACTGGTTAACGATTGCCAAAATAGCTCGAAGTTAATAAGATCGAACTTGCCATCTATGTTTTGGAACGCCATTGTGAAAGAACTCATATTAACGTAAAGCCAAAACAAAAGCCAAGATATTGTGGGAATAGCCAATATGACAAAAAGAAATACTTTTTGTTCACTTTTTATTCCCTTTTGTTTTAAATTAATCTTTTGCATTTTAAAAAAGTGTACTCCCCATTATTATTTCAATGTCATTATAACATTTAGAAAAATTAAAGTAAATGTATAAATTCGTTGATTATTTATATTTTCTTACGATTACTGTAAAAAAGTTGACAAAAGGATATTACAATGATATACTTATCGCATGAGTTACAAGCATATAACGTTAGAATCAACCGTTGTAAAAAACAGTTGCACAATTAAAAAGCTTTATAGCACCTATTCGTACTTTCACACGCAGGATTTTACATTTGCCGGTGAATATCACAACACTTGGGAGCTAATTTACGTTTACTCTGGTAGCGTTATTATTGAAACGCCAGATTACAAGTTTACACTTGAAAAAAACCAAGCGTTTTTACATTTCCCAAACGAACGGCATAAAATACGTGCTAATAACGTTTGCTCAAGTTTATTTATCTTTAGCTTTGACTGCTTATGCGATAACATAGACTGCATAACCAAAAAGCCTTTAAAGGTTTCGCCTGCAATATCTAATTATTTTATCGTTGCTATTGAAGAAGGCTTGTCATTTCTTGCCGGGAAAAACCATATTCCCGTTAAAAATCAGCCTATTAAATACGCCGGCGGTCAAGTGGTAAAAAATACACTTGAACTAGCATTAATTTCTTTAATTCGTTTAAACAGCTTTTCCGATACTAACAATACGCCAAAAAGAATAGCAACGAGTAACAGTAAAATAGTCGATATAGTCGTCGATTATTTTAAAAATAATATTCAAAACAAAATTTTGCTTGAAGACCTTACTGCCGTTTCCGGTTACAGTGCATCCCATCTTTCTGCAATTTTTCAAAAAGAAATGGGAATATCTATTAAAAACTACTTTAACAAAATGCGAATAGATACAGCCAAAGAATTACTCTCTAAACAAACTATGTCCATTCAACAGGTAAGCGACTATCTTAATTTTGACAGCGTTCAATATTTTTCCTTGAGATTTAAAAAGGAAACAGGACTCACTCCCTCGCAGTACGCAAAATTTCTAAAATCACAAACCTCTTACCACGACGTTTAATAATTACCTTCAATTTAAAACCGCCTAAACTTAGGTGGTTTTTTTGTGTAAAAATGCACAAAAACTAAAAACGCCTCCTTCAATACAAAAATAAGTTGCCTATCAATCTAATAATTGCGCTTGTCCGCCAACAAAAACCTCTGTAAGGTTTATATTTTCATCAAATACTACAATATCGGCATCCTTTCCGCTTGCAATAACGCCCTTATTTACACCCAAAACCTTTGCAGGTACTTCGGTTAACATTTTTACAGCAACGGGAATATCAAACCCGCAAGATTTCACAAGTGTTCGTATAAGCATATCAGCAGTTGCTACGCTTCCTGCAAAGGCACTTCTATCCTTAAGCTTACATACTCCGTCCTCAACGATAAATTCAGTTCCGCTCATTACGCCCGACTTTATATCCGTTCCTGCAATTTCAAGACTGTCGGTAATAAGCATAACCTTATCAGTTCCCTTAATTTTAATTATCATTTTAATTAAATCGGGAGGCAAGTGCTTGCCGTCTGCTATAATTTCAACGTAAAGTTCATCTCTTAAATATGCGCTCTCTATTACGCCAAGTGAGCGAAAGCCGTGATCTCTTGTTACGGTAGAGGTGCAAGAATATAGATGAGTGATTAGATTGCAACCGTTATCAATCGCAACCTGCATATCTTTATATTTAGCGTCGGTATGCCCAGCAGAAGCAATAATATTATGCTTGGTAAGATATTTACAAAACTCACCACCCTCATCATTTTCGGGTGCGTAAGTCCAACGCGCAATAGATTCACCGTATTCCTCAATTAAGCCTTGATAGTCCTCTTTTACGGGCGGTGTTATAAACAGCGGACACTGCGCACCTGCTTGCTTGCTAGAAAGATAAGGTCCTTCCAAATGCGCACCCAAAATGTTCCCCTTTGTTTTACCTATTGCATTGTGAACGTTTATAACGGCATTCTTCATAGTGGCAAACTCCCCTGCTGAAATTGTGGGAAGTATGCTTGTAGTTCCGTGAGCTAAATGAAAGTCGCAACCCTTAATAACCGCCTCTACGTCACTGTTTATAAAGGCGTAACCACCTGCGCCGTGCGTGTGAACGTCGATAAATCCTGCGCTTACGTATTTGCCTGTAAAATCATAGCATTTATCGGCATTTTCACATTCTTTACTCACCTTTTCTATTTTTCCGTTTTGAACGTAAAGGTAACCGTCGTAAAGGCTTTCGTTTATAATAATTTTATCACTCTTTATGCGTATCATAATAATTTAGAGCTCTCGTTATCCAAGTATAGTTTTGCGCAGTCATGCTTTCTTAATATGCTTGCAGGACAGTGCTCGTCTATACTTCCGTTCAAGGTTTCATATACTGCGTTTGCCTTTGTAGGCGCGGGAACTATGCAGAATAGATAGGGCGCGCGTACAAGAGTGGGTACGGTTAAGGTGATTGCGTGAGTGGGTACTTTTTCGATACTTTCAAAGCAACCGTCGTTAACCTGTTGCTGACGGCACTTTTCATCAAGCTTTACGGGTTTAACCGTTCTTTTATCATTAAAATCCGCAACGGGTGGATCGTTAAACGCAATATGACCGTTTTCGCCAATGCCCATAACGACTATATCGGTGGGATTTTGATTCAAAATTTTACCGTATCTTTCAGCCTCTGCCTCGGGATCGATTGCGGTAACGTCTATATAGTTAACACTTTTAAAGGGTGCTAACCCAAAAATATGATCTTTTAAAAAGTTGCCAAAGCATTGGGGTGCGTTTTTATCAAGACCGATATATTCATCCATATGGTAAGCATTAACGCGATTCCACTCGATTTCCTTATCCTCTGCCAACGCCTTAAGCACGTCGTTTTGTGAGGGTGCTGCGGCGAATATCATATTTATTTCTCTTTTTGACTTTAAAAGCTCTGCAATTTTTTCCTTAATGTCTCTTGCAGCAGCCTCGCCCATAAGCACTCTGTTTTCATAAATTTCAACTGCAAGCTTATCTACTTTATATGATTTCATAACAACTCCTTTAATTTTGATACGGCATCAGTAAACGCCGTTTGTTGATTTTCATATTTATACGGATTTTCAAAGGTTTTACCAACTAGTGCGTTTAAACCGCTGAAGGTTTGTAAATGCGGTTCAAGCGTAATAAAGGTGTCCTTTGCCCCGTTTGCTCTGTAATTATCTAAAATTTCTTTAATTTGTGCCTCGCCCTTGCCCGCAGGAACTATTGCGCCTGCATATAGCGCATCTTTAATGTGAAAATATTCGATATAACCCTTTAAAAGACCGTAGGCGTTCATAGGATTATAACCGTCTAATACGAAGTTCCCCATATCGAACACGCATTTTAACTTGCCGTTAAAATATTGCAAAATTTGCAAGCATTTTTCAGGACTCTCGCCGTAAATAAGCGCTTCGTTTTCGTGGCATAGAGTTACGCCATGCTCCTCGGCTAAGCTTACAAGGCTTCCAATGCCATCAAAAACCTGATTTTGACATTCCTCCCTACTCTTGCCCTCGGGAAGATAAAAAGAAAACATACGAATGTTTTTTGCGCCCAATTCGTTAGCCGTTTCAAACACGCGTTTTGCAACCTCTAAATGAGCGTGCATACCGCCGTCAATTTTAATTTTTCCTAGGGGTGAACCGATAGCTGAAACCTTAATTGCATAATCCTTTAATATCGATTTTGCCTCAAGCACCTCTTTTTTGGTAAGCGTTGAAATATTTTTGCCGTTAACGCCCCTCATTTCCATATAATCAATACCAAAGCCCTTTAAGGCTTGACACTGCTCTATTAAACCGTCTGCATATTCATCGGAAAATGCAGATAAAATCAAATTCGCCATAATAACCTTCTCCCTTGTTTTTTTGTTGAGGTATATCGCGCATATATCGCAGGCGCGAGCTAAACTCTAAATTTCAATCTCGCAACCGTTAGAACGATATATAGCTAACACCAATAAAACTGCATTTTTGCCCTCTTCAAAACCAATAGAGAACTTTTCACCCGTTTTTAAACAGTGGTAAAAATTCTTTATTAAATCAAAGTGCCCCGTTCCCCAAACCTCTTTTCCTACTATTGGGTAATTGCCTCTTTTGGTGATTAAATTTCCATCTATTAGTATATTGTCATCTATAATTTCAACCGTATGTCCGCTTGCTCGGAAGGTATAACGTACGTAAAAGCTAAAGCTTGCGGCATTAGTTGCATTAATCACTATTTTTGCACCGTTTTTCATTTTGAACAGACAAAAAGCGGTATCTTCAACCTCAATTTCATCTTTCAAGCTTACGTTTGAAAGGTGTGCAAGAACGCTTTCGGGCATTCCGCATAACCACTGCAATAAATCTAGCCCGTGAATGGCTTGATTTATCATAACTCCGCCACCCTCTTGAGCCCAAGTTCCGCGCCACTTAGCCTGTGCGTAATAACCTGCCGTGCGTTGCCAAATTAAGCTTGAGCTTGCACATTCAATTTGCTTGTCCTTAAGATAGTCCTTAACGAACAAAACGGATGAGTTAAAGCGAGTTTGAAAACAAACTCCAAGTTGAGCAGAGCTACTTTTTACCGCATTTTCTATATCGGCAAGCTGTTCCAGGTTGATAGCAAGCGGTTTTTCGCAAAGCACGTTAATATTGCGCCTTAACGCATAACATACCATTTCGGCATGCAAATAATGCGGTGTGCAAATATGAACGGCATCTAAAGGCTCGCTGTCTAACATCTGTTTGTAATCACTGTAAATTTTTGCAGATAGATTATATTGTTCGTTTGCTCTTTCACATTTTTGTGTCTGCACATCGCAAAGAGCAACTATTTGCTGTCCGCTAGAAAGCAACGCGCTTATGTGCGCGGATGAAATTGCCCCTATTCCTATAACTGCTACTTTCATTTTTAATACACCGTTTTAATTAGTTATTTTTTATTTCAACACGCTTACCTGTAGTGTAAGATTGATGAATTGCATTCATTAAATATACGGGTAAAACTAGTTCTTGGTAGGTGTGCGCCATTTTTTTATTGCGCAACATATCGGCAAACTGCTCACATTCATGGCGGTAAGTAAGAGAAATATCAATATTTCTTGCATATACACCGCTTTTGTTAACTATTTGACCAAAATAAACGTAGCTATCACCTACAAACTGCAAGGATATGACGTAATCCTCATATTCAACCAGTGCAACAACGTTACCGCCAAAAGCTTTTGCCGTTACTGCTATTGGATTGTTGCCAAATACGCGTAAACACATTTCTGCTAGATGTGATGAATAAAAGAAAAATCCGCCGTACTCGTTTTGCATATTAACGGGTGCAACCAGCGCTCCACCGCGCACGTCCTTGGGGTTGGTTTTTACGGCGTTTTCAAGCATTAAAACGTCGTATGCGCTTTTCACTGACGAGCCACCAACTATTAAAGCACCCTTTTCCTTTGCCACCCTAACAAGCTCTTCAGCCTCTTCAATGCTAACTGTAAAAGGCTTGTCAATAAACAAGGGCTTTCCTGCCATTACGAATGGCATAGCGTACTGTGCGTGATACTTTCCGTCACGGCAGGTAATCATTACGGCATCTACCTTTTTTACCATTTCATTGGCGTCGTTTATAATTTCAACGCCGTACTTTTCCTGCAAAGCTTTATTTGATTGCTCATACATACCGCCAACACAAACAACCTCTATGTCTGAATATAATGGGTCGTTTTTAAATATTTCCATAAATGCGGCTGCATGAGTGTTTTCCGTTCCAATAATGCCAACCTTAAACATAATTTTCTCCTTAAAATTTAACGGCTAAAGGATTGTTTGCGTGAACCCTTTCAATAACGCCGATAACCTGCTTGAATTGGTCTGCTGTGTAGCGCAAGGACTTACCCTCGGTTAAAGCAAAGTACATATCTTTGTAAAAGTTTTCCGTTCCTACGTCAAACGCAGTGCCTGCAAAAGTGCCCTCTTCTTCGTGTGCAATCAATTTTTCAGAACAATATAAGGGATTGCCCTCGCTATCTTGTAAAAATTCTTCAATATATGGGCGTTCTTCATTTTCACCGGGAACAATGTATTTCATCTTATATTTGCCAACCGTTGCTTTGTAAGTTCCGCGTGAGCACTGAAGCTTTACGTTGTAATCGCAATATGCATCCGTGTTGTTAATTTCTATATCTACAATCGGCTTGTTGGGTGCTTTTATGATAATTTTTACAAAATCATCTGAATCACCGCTTGACATTTCAGTGTTTGCATGAGTAGAAAATACTACCTCGGCATTGGGGTCGAAGTCTAAAAGACCAAGCGCAATACCAATGGGGTGAGGTCCTGTATTATAGCTGTTTCCGCCCATCTTTTTTTGTAGAGTTTGCCAATCCCAACGGCGTGAAAAACCGTTAAAACGAATGCTTATTTGCTTGGTTTCGCCAAGCTTGTTGCTATCCATTAGCTCCTTGGTGTATTCATAGTAAGGAGCAAAGAAGGTTTGTTGGAATACCGTTAACAGCAAGTTATTTTTCTTTGATAGGTTAATTAACGTATCGCATTCATATAAGTTACGGCAAAATGGCTTTTCCACTAATACGTTAAAACCGTGTTCTAATAAATCCTTAGTAATTTCAAAATGCATATGAGAATATGAAGCGTTAACAACTACGTCAATATCATTTTTATCAAATAACTTTCTGTAATCATCAAAAACCTCACAGCCCTTATAACGATTTTTTGAAATTTCACGGCGACGCTCATCTGCATCAACTACGTATTTTACCGTGTAATATTGGTTTTTATCACTGATGTAATATACACCGTGAATATCCTTTCCACTGCGACCTTGTCCAATAATTGCTAGGTTAAGCTTTTTCATTTTTTTCTCCTTTTTTTTGCAAAGTAGCACCTAAAATAGTATAAGCGCGTTTTTGCAAGTGATGTAATAAATTATCACAATTTTTTATTCTCAAATAGATTATATATGAAATTAATTGCAATTTCAATTGCAGTATGTTATAATTATATTGCAAAAACTTATATTTTTAAGGACGTATTATGAATGATATAATATTTTATGATTTTGCAAAATTCGATTTTATCTCTTATAAACACGCAAAATCACGTTCAGATGAACTAATCAACTTCTCTTCTCACGCTCACGCAGGGCACGAAATTTTATACGTTGTTGAAGGCTCGCCAACTTGCTTGTTTGAGGAGCGTGCAATAGCGTTAAAACCGGGAGATTTAATCATTATACCACCACGACTATATCACGTTTTGCAGGTTGCTCCAGGCGATCAATACGAGCGCTTCAGCATCATTCTTTTTCCGAATAAGTTCAATGCAGAAATTCATCTTAATAAGGTTCTTTTACTATTTAACAAACATAAAATCGTGAAACGGCAATTAGAAGAATTTGATTACTATTACCAAAACTGCGAATCTGAAGAACGCGAAGAAATTTTTGAAATTAAGGCGCGAGAGTTAATTTTCACGATTAATCACCTAATCCCGCACGATAATAATTTGCAAAACTCAACGGAAAACCTTCCGTTAAAGGGAGTACTTAAATATATAAGCTCTAACATCAAAACAGATATAAGCATTTCAGATATTTCAAGAAATTGCTTTTTAAGCGAGGGGCATATTTTCCATTTATTTAAAGAACACTTAAACACTACCCCCATGCACTATATAAAAACTAAAAAAATGCTTTTGGCTCAAAGCTTGATTTCTGCCGCCAACAAAAAGGATGCAATCACTGCAATTGCTCAAGACTTGGGTTATAACGATTATTCCGTTTTTTACCGCAATTACGTTAGTTTTTTTAAGCACAAGCCAAGCGAGGATCTTCAAAAAATCTAATTTACAAGCTCAAAATGGGCAAAAATAAAACAAAAAAGTGCCGATATAGGTCGATTATCAGCACTTTTTATGTGTTTATACTTCAAAAGTCATTTCTAAAATTAAATTTAATTCATATATGCTAGTCTTACGCTTTCGCATTTTCATAAGAGCTTCGGCGCCCCCGCAATCTTCTTTAGCCATACCCCCACCAAACTCTAACACCTTAGGTGACTCGTGAATCCGTGTGGTCGCCACTTTCTCTACTTCAATATCGACATACCAATCATCGCCAAAATCATAATGATAAACAAAACCCTTATAATTTAAAAGAATAAGTTCTAAATTAACGTCATCCTCAAATTTAAATGTGGAAGCGCAATCATCCAAATCAACTTCCTCATCTTCATAGTTACCAATCAGCATACTACCAATTTCAAATTGATGAATATGCCGATCATCCCACCCAAAAACAATTTGAATAATGCTATGTAAATCAGCAAAACTATACATGCAATTAACTTCAATCTTTCTCCAGATGTCAGTATCACGTAATCGCATTTTTAGTATAAAACTATTTATAGGCTTTTCAAGTTCTTTTACTCTCTCTGATAACCTGGCTTCTCTTATTGATTCCTCGATTACGTCATCAAACTCTTCATCAATTTCATCATAAAAATCATCTTCATTAAACTCAACGTTGTTCTCATAAAAATTATCTCTTACCCAGCCTGGACAAATATTTAACAAATCATAAATCGCCAATTTGAGTTCTTCTTTTGACAAACTATTCAAATAGTTTTCTAAAACTACTTCTTTTTTATTTTCCAGTTCTTCTTCGTATTGCTCTGCTAACACAAATTCTCTTTCAAGTTTTTTTACTTCTTCTGGAAAAGCCTTGAAAAAAGTTGCCATTTGATGTTTACAAACGATGCGCCTATCCTTAGCATGTGGGCAATCACATTTTGACCTTCTTGGATGTTTGATATCTATGCATACGTGATATTTAACACCACCAGAACCTTCTACCAACGATGAAAAGGTTGTTTCGCTTTCCTGTTTAATTTCTAACACTTTATTTTGTTTATAGTAGTCATAACCTCTACAAACAGAGATCCAACTTGCACACTCTTTTAATCCCATTGCTTTACCCTTTTGTAATTAAATAAAACTATTTTCACAATAAAGTTAATACTGTTATATCCATCTATAACTATGTTTTCGTCATTCCATAGTAAATATAAAAATTTGCAATAAATTCTTATTTTAAAATATGCGCTCTAAAGGTTTATCTAACTTTTTGAGTGCATTTTATTTATTTTTACAATCTTCAAATATATTGAGCTATCACAAAAACATAACCATATAATGAGGAAGTGAATACTTCGTACCGCTTATACCAATGTTTCCATTAATAAACTTATACGAACAAAATGGTGAATATTTTTCTATAAATCTATTAAGAGTAACTGTGCTTGTATTTCCTGCTTTTACTTCAATAGGAATAACTTCCCCATCCTTCTCGATTAAAAACTCCAATTCGTGTTCATTATCGGGCTTATAATAATATAACGAATAACCATTTTTTATTAAAAGTTCAGAAATAATATTCTCGTAAACACCGCCTTTAGCATTACCTTTTATCGTGTTATTAAGTATTGCTTTTTTTGTTTCAAATCCATACATTGCACATAAAAGCCCTGTATCATTTATATATAATTTAAATTGTTCTTCTATCGCATTTGCCATTAACGGAAGATATGGCTCGTGAATATTATAGCAAGAATTAACCAAATTGGAATTCCTTAACCATTGCACACTTCCACCATATTTTTTACTCGTTTGTCCTTTTTCAACAGTTGAGTATTGAAATTTGGTGATTTCTTTTGCAAGCTGTTTAGGAATTGCATCATAACATTTCCTTACTTTAACCTTTTCAGCACCCTTTGCGTGCTTTGCAATGTCGAAATGATAATTTTCTAAAATACGTTCTTGAATAGCAGTAACCTTTGTGAAATCGTGATATTGCACGTAATTAAAAACTACTTCAGGCATACCTCCAACAACCATATATTCGCGAAATAAATTTTCATATTTCTTATTAAACT
This sequence comes from Christensenellaceae bacterium, assembly GCA_045535775.1. Taxonomy (GTDB): domain Bacteria; phylum Bacillota; class Clostridia; order Christensenellales; family Borkfalkiaceae; genus HGM11416. The sequence continues at coordinate 19,232 of JAZSMG010000133.1, forward strand.
CATCAGGAATACGCTGCTTATTATCAAAAAATTCTTTTAAAATTGGTATCGCTTCTGTGTATCCTTCTGCCCAAAGAAATTCTTCAAAATCTAACGAATACATAGTTAAAAACTCTTCATATCCTGTTGGAACAGATTCCGGTTCCTCTACGTTTTCATCGTCATCTTCTCCATAAGTTAAGCCTAATAAACCTCCTGAAGTGATAATATCAAATCTACCATCCTCAGCCAAAAACTTTAATGACGTTCTTGCTCGACCGCATGCTTGAATTTCATCAAGAAATATCAACGTTTTATTAGGAATCAACTTTACTCCTCGAATCTGCGCACTTAAACGTTTATAAATATTTTCAGCATCAAGTTCTCCGCTAAAAATTTCTTTCAATTCTTTGTTTTTGATAAAATTAATTTCAATAAAACTTTCATACTCATTTTTACCGAACTCACGAACAAGATAGGTTTTACCTACCTGCCTTGCACCCTTTATCATTAAACATTTCTTTGATTGCTTTTCTTTCCATTCTAAAAGTTTTTGATACGCTTTTCGTTTTAACATACTCTTTCACCTCATTATTATTATACCCAGTTATTTTACATTTGTCAACAAAAAAGGAATAAAATCGGATATTTAAATTTACCAAAAAGGAATAAAATCGGATAGTACTATAACATAAATAAGGAACAGAATTGGATAGTGCTATAACATAAAGAAGGAATAAAATTGGATGTTCTAATTTACCAAAAAAGGAATAAAATCGGTATTTGTTATCAATATAATCATATAAATGTAATAATCGCTGCGCATTAAAGCATATCGCGCCCCATAGTATTACATATTTCAAGCTAAAAAAACATCTTGCAACTTAATTATTTGATTTGTTTTTATAGAAAAAACAAAACAAAAAAGTGCCGATATAGGTCGGTTATTAAGCATTTCGAGAGAAAAATCCTCATTAAAAATATTGTTTAATTAAGTGTAAAAAACTGAAAATTAAGAAAAAATTTGCAAACTTTTCAAAAGGGGCCTGAAAATGGCTTACAAAAAATTCAAACGCGTTATAATGTGATTAACAATTTAAAAAAACGATGTGTTCAAGACAATAAAATTTTACAATTTTACGTTTAAAAAGCCTTATTTTATATGCAATTTTAACTGCACAAAAAATATAAAAAAAGCCCCCGCTCCGCCCTTGCGTAGAAATGATGGGTCTTATCGGTATGGGTAACAACCCCATGGTTGGCGCTACCGTTGCAGTTGCTGTTGCTGTTGAAGAAGCTTCTAAATAATTTAATTAAAACTTAACTAAAAACACAAAAAGTCTTGCTATAACACGATTAGCAAGGCTTTTTTTATTTGTGGCTCTTCCACAACCTCTAGTTGATAAAAGAAGCTTTTTATACTACGCAATAGTTCGTTATTTATAAATTTTATTATAGAATTTACACCAACTTCGTTGGATGACCTACGTACAGCAAGTACGCTCCCTTGCAAAAATTCACAAATGTCTGCTCTTGCTTGCATCTAATGCTTCTTTTGAGTTTATCTTTTAACATATACTATTTTTAAGTAAATCAACCAGTTGTTGTGTCATCGCCTTTCAGCGCATATTTTATTGAGTTGCGATTTTTATTTACAAATTGTAAAATTCTTATTTTTCCGAAATCCCCATAAAAAATATATACACATCATTTTTTGGTTTTTACCTATGATGTGTATATTTTTTTAGAATATTTTTTCTTGATTTTGTTTGTTTTTTTGCCCAAAGATCGCCCTATAGGTCGATTAACGATAGTTTTTATAACTGCCGTACTTTATGTTAAAACAAAATTATCGTTATGCAGCGTTTGCATTAATTTGGTCAATTACGCCTTTGATACCCATCCAAATTGAAATATCTTTAAATACTTCAACGATACTCCCTCTATCCGTAAATGGGGGCTCTTGGAAAATTGACATATCCTTTATTATTCCGTTTCTAACGACGTATTCTATAATTTGGTTAACAAAATAAATTTGATTAGAATCTAGACTTGTGTCATTCAAAAATTTTGCAAAAGCGGATTTTGCAGCAGCCATATCTAATCCAACGATTTCGCGCACAAACTCCCCTAACGGCTTATCACCGTATTCACTTTCGTAATCAATTTTACTTCCAACTTCACGCCACAGAATATCTTCAAGAGCCTTGATATCTTCCGCATTAAGAGGAATATTACTTTTCAATTTTACTATAACCTCTTTATCCTGATGTTGACGAATATAAAACTCTGCTTTCGCTTTATAATTTTGCAAATCATCACTTTCGAGTTGCGATTCATTCCATTCTACAGAAAGAATTTCATCATCAAAATCAGTAATATACGTCACACTTGTTCGCGGAATATATTTAATTAAATTACGAAGGTTTTCGCGAATGTGCTCAAATTCGTTAATTCCGGCATTATCTAAATATTCCGTGTGTAAAATTTTATTAATAAGTTCAGATTGAGCCATAATTTCGGGAATATTTCCTACGCTTGCAATAGCATTCACCTTTTTTAATAAATCCGTGCGAGCGCGTGAATATTTCTTACCTATTAAATATGCAAGTTCTATGCCATACATTAAAGCATCAAAACGAATAGCAGAAGCTTCATCTTCATCAGGAAGAATAAGCGGAGCAAGTTCTTGCGCTATTAAAAGAGTATCTTCATAACTAAGAGCGGTATAATTATCTGGGTTAGAATATTGTTCCACGTATCGCAAATGCTGGCGAACTGCAAAATTATCTTTATTGAGCTCTTGCACCTTACAAACCATATCTTCCACTAATTGCTTCCTAAAAGCAATCAATTCTTCAGTTTGGTACGCAAGATCTTGCAGTTTAAACACGATTTGTGATTTTAGGTGAAAAATTGCGCCTTGCAAAGCAATTTGATTTGCTGTAGGCTTTCCGTTATTCATTCTAAAAAACTCAAAGTTTCCGCAAAAATCAAAAATATAAAATTTCTCTTTATCTTTGCCGTCTATCAAGCCGTCACAACGGCGTGTTCCACGCCCAATCATTTGCCAAAACTTTGCCTTACTCATAACCTTTTTAAAGAATACAAGATTTAAAACTTCAGGCACGTCTATCCCCGTATCAAGCATATCAACGGAAATAGCAATTTGAGGCAACTTATTCGGGTCAGAAAACTCGTCGATTGCGCTTTGCGCATAGGTCATATAGTTATCTATAACTTTAGTGTATCCGGGCAAATGCGGATATTCTTTTCCAAAAATTTCATGAATTTTTTCAGCGTGCTCATGATTTTTTGCAAAAATAATCGTTTTACCTAGCTTTTCACCGTAATCAATTTTAAGCCCATCGTTCATTAAAATATGTAACACTTGGCGAATGGTATCCTCGTTGAACACCCACTCGTTCAAGGCTGATGATGCAATACTTTCAGGTAGCTCGCCGTTTTCATTTTCAAAGGTGTTTTCATATGTTTCCTTATCTTCCTCAGAAAGGTCGTCATAAACGATACCCTGCTCTATAAATTTCAACCGGCTTTCCACCGAAATAAAGTCCACTAAATAACCGTCTGTAACCGCTTGTGAAAGTTCATATCCGTAAGTAGGAACGCCGTTTTCAAGCTCAAAAATTTCATAAGTATTCTTATCAATTTCATCCTTAGGCGTAGCGGTTAAACCCACCAAAGGCGCATCAAAATAGGTAAAAATGTCTTTATATTTATTATAAATAGAACGGTGCGCTTCATCCACGATTACCAAATCAAAATGCCCAACGGTAAACAATTTTTTATCATTTTCATCTTTGACGGTATCTATACAGTTCATCATTGTTTGATAGGTTGAAAATACGCAACGCGCATCAAGGTTATCCCTTTCTTCACAAAGATTAACAACCGATAAATCGGGCAACATATTCACAAACGCACGTTTTGCTTGTAGCACTAGCGAATTACGGTCTGCAAGGAATAAAATATTCTTTACCCAGCCGTGCTCAAGAAATGCCTTACAAAGTGCTATAACCGTTCTAGTTTTTCCCGAACCCGTTGCCATAACGAGCAACGCTTTACGGCGATTCTTTTTATCAAAAGCTTCACAAACGGCTTTAATTGCAGCTTCTTGATAGTAACGCCCAGCAATATGCTTATCTACCATCACGTTTTTTAAGCTAGTGCGCATAGCGCGCAAGTTAAACAATTTTTCTAAATCTCGCTTAGAATAAACAGAAGCGACTTTGCGTTCAGGATAATACTTATCATTCCAAATGCGCGTTTCAAAACCGTTGGAAAGGAAAATTATAGGTCTACGCCCATACTTTTTTTCTAATAGGTCTGCATAAAGTTTTGCCTGCTGTCTACCCTTCGCCACGTCTACACAAGTACGCTTTGCTTCTAAAACGGCTAATGGTTTTCCGTCGTCACCATAAAGCACGTAATCAGCATAACCCACTTCACTAGTGTTGGGCATACCGTAAAGCTCTACTTCATTAAGCCAATCTTTACCCTCAACCCAACCTGCATCTTGAAGCATAAAATCAATATAGATTTTACGGGTTTTAAACTCTGAAAGTTCTAACGGCTTAGGTACGTAAGTTTGCTGATGCTCTGCTCTGCGCGCAGTAAGCTCTGCTTGAAGCACTTTGTTTTCTTCAATTAACTTATTTACGTCAATTTCGTTATCGGGAACAAAAGAAAGCGCTTCATCCACAGTGAGTTCAAGCAAAGCTCTATCAAACTGCTGTTCGGTGTATTCTTGCGCGTAAAAATACGCAACAAGATCCATAAAAACAAACAAGTTTTCAAGGCAAAGTTCTGCTTGTTCCTTAGTGATTTTTTTATTGCTATGCGCTGCGTTGTTGCCAAGCTTACGAATGAATTCCATTCTACGCCAAACGTCTTCCCCGATAATATCGCGGAATTTTTCATCATTCATTAAACTAACAAGGCTATCTTGGTATGGCATTTCGAGTTCACCATCAACCGAATACATCCATTTTACGGCAAATTCCATCGCCCTACGACAATTAAGCACGCAGGCATCAACGTCTATATGTAATAATTTTTCTGCCGAAATAGCCACTTCTGCGAACGATTCAAACGCAGGTGTATTTTTCAAAAAATCAAAGTTAGTCATAAACCACCTCCTACTTATGAATGTATCCAAATTGTGGGGTCGAATTTATAACATATTTTTTGTTCTGCATTTAAAATTGCTAGTATTGTTCCTATATACGATGTTCCATAGTCCCCTGACAACGACTTAATGCTATGGGGGCACATCTGTTCAATTTCATGTTGTTCAATCTGATAGTTCTTGCTTAAAATTTTACAACTATTACCTAATGCTAATCGCAGGCATCCTAATGTTTCAAGATGCAATTTCGAATTGCCGGATGTTATTGGAAATGCATTATCCAAATAACTAAGCCATGCCTGCAAAGAAGGAATGTCAACAACCTCGCTATTCTTCGTGTGTTTTATAATAAAGAGTAGCGACAAATAGTTCAAGTTGTCTTCTGACAACATAGGAGCAATAGAAATCGCTTGATCTATAGCCACCTTTAAGCACAACTCTCCATCATCTTGTTTTACACGTTCAGATATTAGAGAAGAAAGTGTTTTCAATAGATCCGCTGTTGCAAATCTTGCATAGCCTTTCTGTGCTTCATAGACCGCGTATTGAACATCAGGTTCTGCCAAAGGAGACATATCGGTAATATTTTTTTTGCAAAGTTGAACCGCTATTTCATCCATTAATATTTTTACGCGTTTTTTAACAAGCGCGTTGGCTTCTTCTTGTAGTTTTGGGAAATTATCGTAAAAAAGTTCCATTGCCATTTTACATGCTTCTTGGGGGGATAACCCATAATAATTGTTTTGAACTCCCACTTGAGTTCCAGTATTACCAAATCCTTGTTTCTGTTCTAGTAATAATTCATCATTCATCTTTTTCTTTCCCCCTTATTCTATCACAAGAAGTATAATTGTTTTGAACCCCTATTTGCATTCCCTTGTTACCGATTGCTTGTTTTTGTTTTATCACTGTATTGCTTTTGGAGCCTCTACTATTCTTAATTAAATTAAATATACCTGTAATAACTGCGACAATTATAGCTGCAACACCAGAAATGATAGCTCCTTGCACAACAGCCTCTAAACCTTTAAACCAATCTAACATATCGATTTTTACCTCACCCAAAGTATTTTTGCATTAATGATTTTTTCAAGATTTCAAGTTTTTCTAAAGATTTCTGAATTTCAAATTTCGATTTGTCGGTCTGTTCGACGAAGGCTGCAAATTCGTTTTGAAGAACAATTGGTGGCAATATGCACTCAAAATCTCTGAAAACACTCATTGATACACGAGGCATTTTTGCACCTGCGACCTTCTCGTTGATGAATGACACAAATGCTTCGCTTCGAAGTAAATAGGCAAGGAATTGTCTATTAAGTTTTGCATTTGGTCGAAGTGGAACTAACTCCGTAGTGCAATATCCTTTTTTAGTAGGAACAACAACTTTATTGAGATATGGGCGTAGTTTAGAATACAAAACATTTCCCTCGTCGAAAGCATATGTTGATGTTCCGACCTGTTCTTTCACTACATAGAGATAATCGAGTATTCTTCCGGTTTGTGCTTCAACCATATCAAGATTCAAAAGCCATACTGTTTCCGAATTATCTCCACGCCCTGCAGAAGAAGGCGCAACCTTATCCATTGCTTGGTGTTGCCAACCCTTATCATTACTAACGGGATCACCAAACAGTTCGATAAATCGGGATTTAACGAGCTCGTCGAGTTTTTTAAGTTGTTTTTTGCGTAAAAATATTAAAGCGTCGATTTTTTCAAGTTGAGCAACAATACTACATTGTTCTTCAATTGAATACTCGGGTATATCAATCTCTTTTAGCCACTTATAATGCCTATTGTAGCCCGTATTGGGAATGTCAGCACTATAAAGAGCATAATACAAATATTTATAATTTGCATTTTTATCTTTTGCCTTCAACAGTTTTACACCATCAGCTCCAAGAAAACATGGAACATCTACATACTTGATAATTCTTGTGTGATCTCCAAAAATTATAGCCGGTATATCAGTAAACAAGCCTTTTGTTTCGTTAGTATAACCAGCAATTTGTGATTGACCTTGATCTATTATGGGGTATATTCCGTTTTCAAGATAAAGATTACTTGGTATTTTAGTTCCTTGTTTTGTAACATCTTCAAAAATATCCGTGAATTTAGCCATCAGCCTACCCCCTTTAAAAGAGCCACTAATGCAACTATTAACGCAACAAAGCCTACGATACCTGAAAAAGCAGTAAATATATAATTTTTATCTTTTTCTCTGCCAATTTCGTTTGCTATACCACGAATAATTAATGCTAACATTAAAGATATTGGTGTTGCTATAACATAGTTGAATATGTAAATATAATTTTCACCCTTAAATAAAACATAAAATATGCATGAAAAACATGCCAAAGCAAAAATAGTTAAAAACAAAGCAATTGCATTAAAAAATAGTTGCATTATTCCTGCAATAGCGCTAGTTAAAAAATTAGAATCTTCTATTTTTCTATTTGAAATAATATACCAAACTTTAAACCAAAAACCTTTTTTATTCAACTCTTCATTAGTATAAGTTTTATTTTTTTCTTCTTTCTCTTTAAAAAATTTAAATAATAATTCTGCCAGTTTTTCAATTTCTTCTTTATTTTCATTGCTATTTTCTGGCAATTTATTTTCATTAGTATTTGTATTTTCTTTCTTCTCTTTCTTATTCTTTTGTTTTTTCTTCGACATAAATTCTCCTTAAGCAATAAAAATCAACATGGTTGCAATAATATCAGCAATAGCACTAATTATTTTTCCTATTCTTGATTCTGTTTTAGAACTAATATAAAACCCAAGAGCACATAAAAGTTGCACTATTACTATAGTAACTACTTTACAAAGTATAACTTGCTCTAAATCTAAAAATGGCAAAAGTGCTACAAAGATTTCAAAAAAAGCCGTAGCAAATACAGAAATCACTTCCCAAAACAAAGAAACCCCACCAATGCAAAGTGCTGCGATAAGTACGATTATCAATTTTCTCACTACAGCATTTCCTCCAAATCAGCAAGGGTTTTTGTGATTTGCATTTCAAGCTCGTTAAGCTCTGCTAAAATTTCGGTTGTGGAAGGATATTCCACTGCTTTATACTCCGTTTTTTTGTATTTATTAATAGATAAATCGTAACCGTTATCTATAATTTCTTGGCA
>JAZSMG010000245.1:0-3761 GCA_045535775.1 Christensenellaceae bacterium
TATTACATCCACCGGGCAAAGGTACAACGGCTTTTTTAAAGCGCGCAAGTAAAGCCCCAACAATAAAAAACGAGGCTCGCGCTTTTTTACATATAGAACAATCCGCCTCGTATACGCTAATATTTTGTGTGTTTAATAATAAGCCTTCTTTTAGGTATTTATAACTCCCACCTAAACATTCTATTATTTGAGCCATCACCAGTACGTCTGCTATTTTGGGCGCTTTTTTTAACAAAATTAGTCCATCTACCCCTATCAAACTTGCTATTATGGGCAAGCAAGCGTTTTTTGCAGGCGCCATATTTACCCTTCCAACTAATTTATTACCACCGCTAACAATTAATTTTTGCATAAAAAGAAGCCTTTCTATAGTTTATGCAAAGGCTTCTTTTTTGGTTAATTTAAATTTTCATTATACACGTTATTCACAATTCCAAACGCACCCATGAAGGTTAATATTTGTGTATTCCCACTGCTTACTAGTGGAAATGGTATACCGGTTGGCGGAATACTGCCTGTAACAACAAGCGCATTAACCGCAATTTGAATAATAAATAAAGATGCTATTCCCAAACAAAGTAAATAATTAAAAAGGTTTTTACTGTTAACAGCATTTTTTATACTTCGCCAAACAATCACCCCACAAATAGCAAACAGGCATAAAATACCAATAAAGCCAACTTCTTCACCTATTACCGATAAAATGAAATCACTTTCCGCAAAGGGTAAAAATAAGAGCTTTTGCTTAGAGTTAAATATGCCAACCCCAAACAATCCACCCGATCCCAAGCCGTATAGTGACTGTATGAGTTGATATCCTTCCCCTTTAGGTGATGCCCAAGGGTCTAAAAATGCCATTAGCCTTTTAAGTCTGTACGGCTCTGCTATTATTAACAAAGGTAACGCTAACAATATCGGGAAAAGTATTAAAAACAAATGCTTTATTTTTATTCCTGATATAAATAGCATAGCAAGCATTAATCCACCCATGCAAATGGTAACGGACATATTCGGCTCTGCTATTATCAATAAACAGGTTATTCCACCTGCCAATAATACGGGAAGTATCCCCTTAAATGTTTTTACGCGCTCTATATCGTTAGAAAAATAGCCGGCGCAAAAAATTACAAAGGCTAACCTAGCAAATTCTGAGGGCTGTACCGTAAATCCCCCTATGCCTATCCACCGCTTCGCGCCGTATGCCTCTTTACCAAGTGGTGTTAGCACTAAAGCAAGCAATAAAAGCGAAACTATTAAGATTACCAGTGCAAATTTTTTTAACTTTTTAATATCGAAAAAAGTAAAAAAGATAAACGCTACGATACCAAGTAAGTAGCCAATTATTTGTTTTTTTAAAAAGTAATACTTATCGCCGTAATCTCTTTGCGCAACGTAATTAGAAGCTGAATAAACAAAAACAGCCCCAATAGTGCACAAAAGAAATAGTGAAATAATCAATATTACGTCCAATTTACGCCTTTTGCTGTATATTTTCACTTTTTCTACCGATAAATTCATCTACTAATTCAATAAATTTTTCACCGCGCTCTTCAAAAGAGAAAAACTCATCATAGCTTGAACAGGCAGGCGAAAGCAATACCAAATCGCTATTTGATACTATAAATGAAAATTTAACCGCATTACTAAAATTGCGCGCAATATTAACTCTTTTTATACCGCAATCTGTGGCAAGACTGTAAAGGTTTTTTGCTCCTTCGCCATAAAAAATTATTTCTTTTAAATTACTTTTATCCTTCAAATAATTGAACAGTTCTTCGTAACCGCCTCGCTTTTCTCTTCCCCCAATTAACAAAGTGAATGAATTTTCTATCTCTTTAACAGCAGAAAGTGTAGAAGCTGGATTCGTTGCTTTGGAGTCGTTTATATATTTAACTCCGTTATGTACCGCAACTTCTTGCAAACGGTGCTTTACACCTTTAAAATTCTTTAACCCTTCTACTATTTTTTCTTTTTCCACACCCAATAACTTGCAAACACAAATGCACGCCAATGCGTTTTGTATATTATGTCCTTGCTTAAGCGCTAATTCCTCACAATTGCATAAAAATTCCTTTTTCCAATATATTTTGCCTTCAACTAAATATGCCCCATCTACCTCCTTTGCCATTGAAAAGTATACCGGCTTTGCTCTAGTATTAGATGCAAACTCAGCCACGGTGGGATCATCCATATTTAAAACCGCAAACTCACTTTCACGCAAGTTTTTTAGTATTCTGGACTTTAAATACACATAGTTATCCATGTTATAATGCCGCGAAAGATGGTCGGGCGAAAGGTTTAAAACACATGCGATATGAGGGGTAAAATGCGCCACTGTTTCCAATTGAAAACTAGAAACCTCAACAACTGCTATATCATCTTTCGAATGCTCATTACACACTTTAGTTAGCGGAATACCTATATTACCTGCAAGAAAACTATTATAATTTGCATTTTTTAAAACGTAATCTATCATGGAACAAGTTGTAGTTTTTCCGTTTGTGCCGGTAACGGCAACTATCGGGCTACTGTTAAAATAGGAGCCTAATTCAAGCTCTCCAATAATATTTTTTCTTAATTTGCGTGCAATAATCGGAACTTCATCATCTATTGGCACGCCGGGGCTTAAAACAACAACGTCTACCAAAGCAATTACGTCTTCAATATTTTCTCTGTTAACCTGCCTTGCACCCTTTTCACAAGCCTTTTGAATAAAGTTTAACGTTCTTTCATCTAAATTTTTATCGTAAACCCAGCATTCCGCACCAAATGAAAGCAAAAGCTCGCAAGCGGAAGCTCCGCTTTTGTACATTCCAACAATTAGAAACTTCGTTCTTTTTAAATACATATAATCCTCACATAACGGAAATTATACAAATTATGCCAACTACTAAGGTTATAAGCTTGTAAACGAAAACAATTTTACTTTCACTGTGCCCCTTATACTCAAAATGATGATGCAATGGTGCCATTAAAAAAACTCTTTTTCCGTTCCTTAACTTATATACGCATACTTGTATAATTACTGATATGCCAGAAATGACGTACATTATGCCAATTAATGGAAGAAAAAACACGTTTGAGGTAAAAATTGAAACCGTTGCGATTATTCCCCCTAAGTATAACGAACCCGTATCCCCCATAAACACTCTGGCAGAAAATGTATTGTATACTAAAAAACCAATTAATGCGCCCGATTGTATTATACATAATAGAGCTAAATTATCTATTTCGGCTAGATTGACAATGCTTCCACTAAAGGTTACGGACTGCGTTTTAATCAATAAATAAAAAATTAGTAAATACAAATAGCTAACACCGCCAGCTAATCCGTCTAAACCGTCCGTTAGATTAACGCAATTGGTAGTTGATATAAAAACAAAGAAGATAATTACACATCCCCAGAACACAAAGTCAATGATTTTGTTTAAGAATGGAACAAAAAAGTGTGTAAATCCTTTATAATACGCGAAAATTGCAGTTAGAAGGGATATTGCCGTTTGAAAGAGTATTTTCTGCCTTGCAGTAAGCCCTTGATTATTTCCTGATTTGATTTTTATAAAATCGTCCAAAAAACCAACTACTAGAAAGCATAAAGCAACCACTAGTGAGGCAATTGAAAAATCCCTTCTTCCGTACGAAAAAATAAAAAAACAAATAGGAGTGGTTATTCCAAAAATAAATCCACCCATAGTAGTCGTTCCCGCTTTGCCTGCATGGTTTTCTACGTAGCTTAAAACGTTTTGCCCTGCCTTTAGCTT
>JAZSMG010000129.1:0-6291 GCA_045535775.1 Christensenellaceae bacterium
CAAGCGGTCTTAGGAAGACAATTTCATCACACAACTCCTTGGCTCACAGAACGACATGGCTACGATCCGACTTATTTCCCTCTAACGAGCACCCCGTTGACGTGTTCGACTGCTCGAACTATTTTAAAATGTTCGCCGCTAAGGATTTTGATTTGAAGCTTTGCGGTGAAATAGAAGAGGTTTTTCGCCCGCGTGAAGTAAGGCAGGTTCTTGTTAGTGAGGAGGACTGCTTTATGGCTGAAAAGATGCTAGAAAACCTAAGCTTTGAATACCCGCATAAAAGCCGTTCGTCTCTTTCTGTAAAGCGCTCTGTAACGCAGGCCGTGCACTTTAAGGAAGAGGATGGTATTCACTATGAAAAGAGCGCAATCTTTGGCGAAAGCGATACCGAAACAGGTAACGCATACCATAAATTTTTAGAGCTTTGTGATTTTTCACTTTCCCCCAAAGATGCCGTTAACGGTGTTATAGGCGGACTTTTAATGCCAAAAGAGCAGATAGAGTTACTTGATTTAGCAAAGCTTGAGCGCATTTTGCAAATGCCAATATTTAAAACTCTTAAGGAATACGACTTATATAAGGAACAGCCATTTACCGCCTTTATTCCTGCAAGCATTGTGGAAGAAGGGTATGAGGGCGAAGAACAAATTCTTATTCAAGGTATAATAGACTTGCTTGCAATCAGCGGTGACGAGGCTATTATAGTGGACTATAAGCATAGCGCCACCGCTAGTGAGGAAGTTTTAATAAATAGATATAAAAAGCAACTTGTGCTATATGCTTATGCGGTGGAAAAGGTTTTAAAAAAGCGCGTTAAGCAAACCTATTTAATAAACGTAAACACCTGTAAGATGATAAAGGTAGAACTTTAAACGGTTAATTTGAATACTGTAAAGCCTTTAAATAAGGTGGTGAAGATTTAATTTAATAGGTATAAGAAATAAAGGGATTGGCTATAATTACCGCGGAGGTAGTTTATGGTTGATCCCTTAATTTTGTTAAATAATTCAATTAAAAACACTGCGGAAAAAGGCACCTTTTTTTATCTTTCAATGGCACTGCTTTGTGTTCAGATTTTGCTTGGATTTTTTTATTTATTATGGCTTTCCTGCTTTCCTGAATTAAAGCGTAAAAAGGCAAAATGGCTTGGCAGTTTTTATAAATTTTGCTTTCTGTTAGACCTATTTTTATGCGTTAGCCACTCTTTGTATTCATCAAAATTTCAAGCGGAAATTGCTTCCGTATGTTTAATGTGTTTGCTTAAGTATATTGCGTTAATCGCGCTATACGGGCTTGTTTTGGCTCACAGAAAGGTTTTAATCTTGCGTGAAATAGATGAGGTGAATGCAAAAAGAGAGTTGCAAAGAAAAAACTCTGTTTTAGGTAATAGAGAAAGCTTACAAAAGTCAATAAACGGCGTTCAAGCCCAAAGCTTAATTAAAGATAGAGATAAGGCTTGTAATAAATTAGCAGACATAAACGTTGCCTATTTGCGCTCTGTAATAGATTGCTTAAAGGGTAAAAATTTAACCGATGAAGAAAGGGAACGCATTAACAATTTAGAGTTTTCTTTAAAGGTTCCCCTTCGTAACGATAACGAAAGCACGCGCAAGCTTAACGGCGAGTGTGAATATTTAATAAAAAAGATGACTGAATACGGCGTTAGCGTATAAAAAAATCGCGGTATTTAACGGTAAAAAAAGTCATTATAAAAGCATTGTTAGGTAGTGGCTAAGAAATTCTTAGCCATTTATTTTTTGACTTTTTTAAAAAAACGTTAATTAAGAGAAAAAGGGTGTTTAATTTTTAATAAAAAGTAAAAATATTCTCAAATAACAAAATTAGTGTGATTTTCTTTACTTTTTTACAATAAAAACAATAAAAATTAATAAAACGGTATTGAAAAAAAGCACCCGCATTGTTAATATATATAATATAAAAATAAAATTTTATCCGAAAGGAGGAAAAAAAGATGAAAATTTTCAGCAAAGCTATCGCAATAGTGATTTCTTTAACTTTTGCGTTATCACTTGGCGCGTGTAGCTTTCAATCAGTTGACGGACTTGATTCATCATCCGGCAAGGAAGAAATCGTACTTCCCACACCTGATTCCGTAGTAATTGTTCCCGAAGGGGACAATACTCAACCTTCAACTACTCAAAAGGACGCTAAATACTTACGTAATAAAGTAGAAAAAGCGGGCAGAGTTTCCTTAGAAAAGCAATCTGAATGCCCTGCGGATTTCGTTCTTAACGTAGAAGGTGATGAGCCAATCAAGATTTTGCAGTTAACCGATACGCAAATGATAGACCATACCCAAGTTCGTTTAGGTAACGGCGCGGTAACCGATTATTCTAACAAGGATTACATTATGTACGACATAATCGATTACGTTGTAGAACAAACCAAGCCCGACCTAATTTTAATCACCGGTGACTACGTATACGGTGATTACGATGATAACGGAAGCTTATTCAGAGAGCAAACCGATTATTTTGATTCACTTGGCATTTATTGGGCTGTTATTTTTGGTAACCACGATAACGATTCAGATAGTGAATACGCAAGATGGTTAGAAGAAGGTTGGGAAGACTGGTATGCAAGAAAGCAATGCCAATACTTAGAAGCATCAACCCACGGCTTATTCAGAACAAGAACGAATATTTCCGGTTACAGCAACTTCTCTATTGCAATTAAGCAAAACGGCGAATTCGTTCGTAGCGTATTTATGATTGATACCCACGGTTCACACCAAACCGCGCAAGAAATCAAGCAAATCCAACTTGATTGGTATAAGGAAAGCGTTGCTGCAATCAATGAATTTGCAGGCAAGGCAGTTCCTCAGTTTATTTGCATTCACGTTCCCATTTACGCATTCAACCTAGCAGCTCAGCAATACGGCTACGTTGAAGGAACCACCCCCAATATGGAAATTCCCGCAAACGATAACGGTGACTTTGGCTTTATAAGGCAGAATCCCGGTTCTATGGATAAGAGCATGGTGGCATTCAACACCTTCAAAAACAACGGTGCAGATGCTATTTTAGCAGGTCACTTACATAAAAACAACTCTAGCATTTTATACCAAGGCGTACGCATGGTATTCGGTACCAAGAGTTCACGTTACGATAAGTATTCAGAGGATCTTCTTGGCGGTACTATCTTTACGGTAACCGGCGGTAATTTCACCGTTGCGCCCGTGTACTATACGGGAAAGTAGAATAAAGGAGTGAAGATAATATGAAAAAATCAAGATTTATAGCCCTTTTAACGTTAATCGTGGCATTTGTAGCATCTTTAACCCTATCTGCCTGTGTAAACGTAGACGCTCTTCCCCCCGTTCAAAGCGGTTCAGAAAGCTCTTCTTTAGAAAGAGTTGATACAACCGCCCCCGTAATCACGGTAGAAGGTGAAAGTGAATATTTAGTTAAAGCAGGCGAAGTATTCCGCCTTCCCAAAATCACCGCTCAAGACGATATGGATGCAGAGCTTTCTTCGTCTATAGACGTAACCTTTGCTGGTGAAGCGGTAGAACTAAAGGATTACGCCTTTATTTGTGAAAATTCAGGAACGTATACCGTTAACGTAAGTGTTTCAGATACAAGTGGAAATATTGCAAATGAAAGCATTTTAGTTCACGTATACGGCGAAAACGAAATTAACACCTTTGATAACGCGGTAAGACTTTCTAGCGTTACCGGAAAGGGTATAACCAATCTTTCTTTAAACACCAACCCCGAATTTGTAAGATACGGTGAAGGTAGCTTAAAGCTAGAGGTATTACAGCACACCAACGTTACTTGGCCCGGTATTATAGTTAGCGATCTTCCCATTGAAGATATTGCAGACTATTATTCAATTTCATTCTGGGTATATAACGACGGTACCGAAGATATTAGTATTTTCTTACAGCGTAACGAGGTTAACGGCGCAGCAAAATTCAACCTTGCAGCTAAGTCTTGGACTAAGGTAGAGGTTAAGGCTCGTGACTTCGATAAGGTATTTCAGCCGATGGCTAAATCAGGCGCTGAACCGGAGGTTGGTACTTGTGAAGATCTTAAGTGCTTTACCTTCCACTTTGAAAACAAGGCTAACGTTCCCACCTTCAATCTTTACGTAGACCATATCGTAGTTAATACGGAAGCGGTTTTAGACGTAATTGAAATTGAAGCTGAAGTAACTCATCCCGTAGTAGGTAAAGAATTTAACATGCCCGTTCCCACCGTTTCTTACGGCGGTGAAAAAGTAGAGGCAGAAATCTCTTACACGTTATACGATGCAAGCTTTAACGTAATTGAGTTTACGGGTAGCAGTTATACCTTTACCGAAGCAGGTAAATACGTATTAAGCATTAGTGCAGAATATGACGGTGTTACCGCATCTAAAAACTTTAACCTAATTTGTGCAAGCACAAGAGCGGAAAACGAAATTGAATTCTTTGAAGAAGAGGTTGCTCTTAACTTCTTTAAGTCACCTCACTTAAAGTTAACCGTTACCAATAAAGAGCATCACAGCCTAAACGGCTCTACTGCATCATTGATGATTCACTCTTCACCCTCCGTATGGCCTTATATTACGATGACGGATATTCCTCACGCTGACCTAGAAAACGTTGCGTATATTTATTTCTACGCAAAAACCGACTACACCTTAAAGGAAGGTCAAAAGGCATACTTAGGTCTTCGTGACGGCAAGCAGGGTAAGGTATTAAAGCGCTTCACCCTAACTAACGATTGGGTATGCTACGGCTTAACCAAGGTAGAGCTTGCAGAATTAGGCATTACCACCTTAGAAGGCTTACAGTTAAGCGTTGAATTCTACGATTTATCTAACCCCGCAAACCAAGGCGGATGGTGCCCGATCGTATTTAATTCTTACGTAGATAACTTTACCGTAGCCTTCGTTGAAGAACCCACTGAAAAGGAAGAAAACGTAGTATTAGACTTTGCAAACTACCGTGATTTAGATGACGTTCATTCATCTTACACCAGCTATAACTTCCAAAATTTAGAATATACCTTAAATAACAAGGGTTCGTTAAAGGTTTCTTGTAGCGGTAAGTGGCCCACCTTAAAGCTTGGCTCTTCATTTGAAAAGTTCTCTTTAGAAGGCGTTAAGAATTTAGTAGTGGACGTTTTCGTTCCTTCAGTTGCAGCAGGTCACTACGTTCGCGTTGGCGCAAACGATAGCCATTACCAAAAGGTTTACGCAGAAGATGCAGGTAAGTGGGTATCATTATACATTCCCGTTGAAGCATTATTAAAATCAGGCGATACCTTAGCAAATCTAGAAATGAACTTTTCAAGAAACGACGGTTCAACCTGGATTGACTTAGGAACTATTTACATTGGTCAAATTAGACTTGACTACGAAGGCAAGCCCGTTGAAAAACACGAATTTACCGGTGCAGAAACCAAAGATGACGTTTATATGTTTACCGTTAAGAACAGCGATTATAACGTATCTTTAAACACTGATAGCGCGTTTGTAAAGGAAGGCAGTGCATCAATTAAGCTAAACGCTGTTCCTCAATGGCCTCAATACTATTTCAGTCAAGAATTTATTGATTGGCTAAAGGAAAAGGGCTACGAAAGCATTTCATTCGAGCTTTACATAGACGATGCCGGCTCTGAAGCTAACGTAGTTATGATGGAAGGCGCAGTTACTAAGTACGAGGTAGATAAGTGGTTTAGCGTAACCTTAAAGGTTGCAGACCTTACCACTAGTACAAGATTACAGTTCAACAAGAATACTCCTAAGAATCTTAACGCTTACTTAGATAACATGCAATTCCACGAACCCGTTTTAGATTACACCGGTGCGGAAAGCTCTTACGATTTAACTATGTTTACCGTTAAGAACGACCTTTACACCGTAACCTTAAATAGCGATAGCGCATTCGTAAAGGAAGGCTCTAACTCTATTAAGCTAAGCGCAGTTCCTCAATGGCCTCAATACTACTTCAGTCAAGAATTTATTGATTGGCTAAACGAAAAAGGCTACGAAAGTATTTCATTTGAGCTTTATATAGACGACGCCGGCTCTGAAGCTAACGTTGTTATGATGGAAGGTGCAGTTACTAAATACGAGGTAGATAAGTGGTTTAGCGTAACCTTAAAGGTTGCTAACCTTACCACTGGTACAAGATTGCAGTTTAACAAGAATACGGCTAAGGCTCTTAACGTATATCTTGATAACATGCAATTCCACGAACCCGTTTTAGATTACACCGGTGCGGAAAGCTCTTACGATTTAACTATGTTTACCGTTAAGAACGACCTTTACACCGTA
>JAZSMG010000001.1:0-12578 GCA_045535775.1 Christensenellaceae bacterium
CCACGCTAACTTCAAAATAATTAGCTAAAATTATTAGTTGAGTAATAGAGGGCTCGCTATGCCCACTTTCCCAATGAGAAATTGCCATTTTAGAAACGTTTAAAATCTTTCCTAAATCGTTTTGAGATATACCTTTTTCTAGTCTTAGTTCTTTTAACCTATCTTTAAATATGCTCATATAGGAATTGTAACAAAAAAGGTTACAAAATACTTGACTGTAACAAAATTTGTTACTATAATTATATTGCGAGCAAATAAATTTATTCAAATTATGAAGGGTAAAAAATGGAAGTTAGGCAATTTATAATTAAAACTAAGGATATAAGCAAAACTCTTACCTTGCTATATAGCTTTGGTTGGGATTTGATTTCAAGTGAAAATTATCAGGAATATGTAAAAGAAAGGAATAAGTTAAACAAGGTAACCTTTAATATATTGGAGGTAAGAAAAGAAAGCGATTGTATTGATGAAAAAATAATTAATTTGCTATGCTTTCAAGAAAAAATAATTAAATCAAAAAGAGAAATTAAAAAATCAATAACAATTTTTTTCATTGTTTTAACGTTTTTTTTATTAAAGTGTTTTTATTTTAACTATAAATGGATTATTGTGTTCTTTTTAATTTTATTCTTGGTTGGGTTAAATATATTTAAAAAGGGTTTTCAAAGGTCACGTCGGATAAAATATAAAACAAAAATAAAAAATTACCCAAAAGAACATAAAAATAAAGAATTAGCTTTTAACGGTATAGACGAGATTTATGCTGATATAATAAATAGCTGTAGAGTATATTATGGAACTGCAGTTGACGTTGATTTAATTAATGAATATTGCTTATTGCTAAAAGCAAATGAACAAAAAAGCAAGTGCATTTAAACGATACACTTGCTTTTTGACGTTATAATTTTAAGTTTATAAAAGAGTAATCTTTTGGGCGTAAATTTGACCGGGATAGCTCATCATGACCTGACCGCTATAAACTATTTCTATTTCATCCCCTTCCTTTAAGTCCTCAAGAGAGATGCTCTTGCCTTCGCTGTTAACAATTTTGGTTTCCTTAGAATAGTTAACCCAAAGCAGACCGCTATTATATTCGTCCTTAAGAATTTCTACTTCTATATGACTGTTAACGGCAAGAATTTTTGCCTTCATTTTAAATTGCCCTTCTGCTTCTTCGTTATTACACCCTACGCAAAAGAATAGTGGGGTAAGGGCTAAAAGAAAAAGTCTTAAAATTTTTTTATTCATATTTCCACCGTAGTATGCTTATATTTTGTAAAAGTATTCTACCATAAAGTGCAAGCATTTGTCAAAGGAATAAAGGGTTGAAGTAAACTAAATAAAAAACTTGACAAAATAACGCGCCTGTGTTAAAATATAAAAAGCAAAAAGTTAGCCTATAAGGCGGTTAAACGGGGTTTTTATGATAATTTACTTCGATACGGAAACAACGGGGCTTTCCCCCGGTGGAATAATTCAGCTTTCTTATATTATAGAAAGTGAAGAGGGCATAGTTGGCAAGAATTTTTATTTTTATAATTCTTACATATCGCCCGCTTCAACCGCGGTGCACGGCATAACGGTAGAAAAGCTATGCAGGCTTTCCGGTGGAAAAACCTTTTACGATTACGCTGATGAAATAGAAAGCGACTTTGAAAAAGCCGACCTTTTAGTTGCGCACAATTTTCCCTTTGATTTTAATTTTATGACGGCGGAATTCGCCAACTGCTACAAGACCTTTAGGTTTAAAGAAAAGCTAGACACGATGCGGTACTTTACGCCTCTTGTAAAAATTCCCAAGGCGAACGGTAAGGGGTATAAATACCCCAAGCTTTGCGAGCTTGCTAAGTTTTTTGATATTTTCCCCTATGATGCAACCCGCTTTGCAGTTAAGCTCTTTAAAGATAGCGGTGCAAGCCACGATGCGCGCTTTGATATTGCCGAAACATACCTTTGCGTAAAAGAGGCGCGTGAACGGTACGAAACGGTTGATGAAGAGATAAAAAAATACCTGTAATTTTGCAAAGGTTAGGCAAAACAGTTGATTAAACGCAAAAAATTTGCTAAAATAACTTACGCAAAATAAATATTGGGGTGTCGCCAAGCGGTAAGGCTACGGACTCTGACTCCGTCATCCGGGAGTTCGAATCTCTCCACCCCAGCCAAAAAATTCGACAAGTTTCTTACTTGTCGATTTTTTTATCCAAGCCGCAGGCTTGGTATGTAATCACGCGTAAGCGTGTATGGTATCGCCGTAGGCGTATGGCATCACCGAAGGTGCATTTTCTGCGGCTTGATTCCATACCGTCTTGCAACGGATTCCATACAATGCTTTGCATTGATTCCATACACGCCTTTGGCGTGATTGTGACACACGAGTTCAAGTCTATACGAAAACTCACAAAAACATCATATATCCGCAAGGCGATACTTCATTTTTAATCTGCAAGGCTATGCCTTGATTAATTTCCGAAAGTGTGCTATAATTAACTCACAGATAAGTAAAAATTTGACGGAGAGCAATATGGTTTATAGAGATACACTACAGGAGTATATTAGTGTCATAGTTGGAAAGGCACTGACTGAATTGCATCTTGCATGTGAAATGATGATGTTCAGTTTTGGAGAATATGCGCTTCACACGCAGTGTCTCACCCGCATTATTTATGATAACGATATTCTTGTAACAACCTTGGATTATCAAAATTGGGATGGCGAAGTAGATACTAACAACGATGAATGGTATTTTGTGGAGCAATATAAAGATAAAATTATAGGCGGTATTGTGATATCTGCGAAAGTTTCTTCGTTCTATGATGCTACTATTACATTGGATAATGGTATAGTGATTGAATTGATTAATAAAAACGGACACCATCATTTTGATAAAGAATCTGAACAATGGAGATTCTTTAAAGTTGATGATCACTCTTATCCACATATCACCGTGTATAGTAAAGCTGTTGATGTAGCAGTAGATTGATAGTTTCCAATTTATCGAGTGGCACAAGAGGTGTACTTTTACTCATTCTTACCCAACTGTACGCACCTTTTAGTCGCTCTTTCGCAACAAAAAAGGAACTTTTGTTTACCAAAAGTTCCTTTTTTATTTATCTAATCCGAAGGTGGCATATCATCACGCGTTAGCGTGTATGGGATCGCCGTAGGCGTATGTATCACAGAAGGTGCATTTTCTGCGACTTGACTTCATGCGATTGCTTTGTTCCACGTTTTTTGTAAATAGCGCATTGTTGCGGCTTTAAGAGGGGTAAGGTCGCTTTAATAGAAAAAACACCTTATATCGCAGAGGGGAAATTATCATAAAAAAATTAAAGTCAAGCCTTGATTTATAGGTGGTATTGTGATATAATCTAACTAAAATAAGAATTTAAGTATTATAAAAAGAGGCTAATATGAAAAAATATAGTTTTGCAATCGCATTGGTGCTTGCTCTCGTTATGTTTTGCAGTTGCGTGGGGTATCCCATGAGTTATTTTTCAACGATGTTAATCACTTCATGTATTGGTGATGAAGCCGGCATGGAGTTTGCCACCTTTAAGGGAACTTATAATTTTAAACTAAAAAGGGAAGGTAATGCCGAGCACACGCTTGATTTTGAAGCAACTCTTGAAGAGGGTGAGATGAAGGTTTATATTGGTGTTGGCGGTGAAAAGCAATTACTGCGCACCGTTAAGGGCGGTGAGGTTTATAATGAAACAATTAAACTTGATAGTAAATACAATAACGAAAAAGCCGTTTACGTTATTCTTGAAACGGTAGAAACGTGTAAAGATGGCGAGTTTACGTTTAAGTATAATTAAAAATAACGCGCTAAAAAAGGGGGAATATGAAAGAAAAATATCAAAAATACTATGAGGAAGAAATTCTTTTTCTAAAGCAAAGGACGTTAGAAATAGAGGCTTTACCGAATAAAAAACGAAGGGCCAAAGAAAGACTGTTAAAAATTAGGAAAAGTGCTTTTTGCGGTTTTTTTGTGTTGCGTTACAGAAAATTTAAGCATTTGCATCCCAAGGGGGCTAAGCTGTTAACCCAATTTGTTAACTTTTTAATTTTTAGTTTATCGGTAACGGTGTGGCAGTATTTGGTAATGCTTTTTTTACCTTATGCATTCAAGGAATTGGCAAAACAGTCCTTCGTTTGGCCGGAGATTAAGCTATGGACTTGGCAGGATGGAACACCTGCAATCTTTGGTATATTTAACGAGCCCGTTCTTTACGATGTGCTTGGTAACGTTAAAATAGGTGGCGGACTTGGTAATTTTATAGCGTTTGAAATTGCAGTATTCACGGCGCAATGCATAAACTTTCCACTGCAAAGAAATATCACCTTTAAATCGCATGGCAATCCGTGGTATCAAGCGCTTTGGTATTTTGTAGGATGGGTTCTTGTAACGCTATTTACAAACGCGCTATGGGGATTTATAAATATATTCTGCATACGTTTTAATTCACCAAACGCGTTAACGGTCTTTATAAAAACCAATTTAACGGGAATGGTTTCTATGATAGTATTTTTCTTCCTGTTTAAAATCATTTTTAGTGATACGAAAAAGCAAGAGGAATAACAACCAAGTGTAATAATTAAAAAAACAGTTAAGGTGGAAAAAGATATGAAAATAGATGTAAATATAGATAAAATCGTTAAAGAACTTACTCTTGAAGAAAAGGCGTGCCTGGTTAGTGGGCATAAATCTTGGCATACCAACAAGGTTTCAAGGCTTAATATTCCCTCTATTTTTTTAACGGACGGCCCTCACGGTCTTAGAAAAAAAAGGGAGGACAGTAAGGAAATAGGGCTTGGTGAAACGGAACCCTCTACCGCGTTTCCAACGGCGGTAACATCCGGCTCTACTTGGAATAAAGCGTTAATTTATAAAATGGGCGAAGCAATGGGTAAGGAATGCAATTATTATAACGTGCATTTAATTTTAGGCCCTGCGGTAAATATTAAGCGCAACCCACTTTGCGGAAGAAGTTTTGAATATTTTTCAGAAGATCCGCTTATTACCGGGCTTATGGGCGCATCCTTAACCTGCGGTATTCAAGATAGAGGGGTGGGTACTTCCGTTAAGCATTACGCTTGCAACAACAATGAGAAAAACAGATATTTTGGGGACTCTATCGTAGATAAAAGAGCCTTTCGTGAAATATACCTAAAGGGCTTTGAGCATATTGTTAAAAAGGCTAAGCCCGCAACGCTAATGTGCGCCTATAACAAGGTTAACGGCTATTACGCATCAGAAAATAAAGAACTTTTAACGGATATTCCAAGGGGTGAATGGGGCTTTGAAGGGCTCATTATGTCTGACTGGGGTGCCGTCAATAACAGGGTGCAAGGTCTTAAGGCGGGGCTTGATTTAGAAATGCCCGGCGATATACTTCACAACAATCAAATGATTATTGACGCCGTTAAAAAGGGCGATTTGCAGGAAGAGGTTTTAGATACTGCCGTTAAAAGAGTTTTAACTATGGTTTATAACGGCATAAATAATGCTCAGCCTCAAGAAAATTGCTTAGAAGAGCATTCTAACCTTTCTAAAGATATTAGCTTAGAGGGTGCAGTGCTTTTAAAGAATGAAAATAACGTGCTTCCTTTAAGTGCGGATGAAGAATTTTTAGTTGTTGGTGAGTTGTTTGAAAATATGCGCTATCAAGGCGCGGGCTCTTCTCTTCTGCGCTCGTATAAGTTGATTACACCCAAAGATGCCTTTGATGAAAATGGGGTTAAATATACCTATAAAGTGGGCTATAGCGCGATTAACGGCACTGTTTCGGAAGAATTAACCAAGCAAGCGGTAGAAAGCGCAAAGCAATTTAACACGGTTATTTTCTTTGGCGGATTAACAGAGGATGCAGAAAGTGAGGGGTGGGATCGTGAAAATATGTTGCTTCCCAAAAGTCAACGCGTGCTTTTAAAAAGACTTTGCGCACTTGGTAAAAGGGTTATATTCGTTTTCTACGGCGGTAGCCCGGTTGAGCTTGATGAAGCAGAAAATGCAAACGCAATACTAAATATGTATCTACCCGGGCAAGAGGGTGGCCGTTCCACCTATGAGCTTTTATTTGGCAAGGCTTCCCCTAGCGGTAAGCTTTGTGAAAGTTGGCCCTACCGTTATAGCGATATTCCATTTGGTAACGAGTTTGCAAAAAGCACTAACGATTTATATAAAGAAAGCATTTTTGTTGGTTACAGATATTACACCACCTTTAACGTTCCTGTAAGATATCCCTTTGGTTACGGTCTTTCGTATACCTCCTTTAAATATAGCGACGTGAAGCTTATAAAGGGCGATAATCACGTTACGATTAGCGTAAAGGTTAAAAACGTTGGCGACTTTAGCGGTAGCGAGGTAGTTGAAGTTTTTGTTGAAGCGCCAAAGAGCAATTTTGTTAAGCCCTTGCGTGAACTTCGCGGATTTGAAAAGGTGAAATTGGAAGTAGGCGAAGAAAAACAGGTGGAAATTATTGTTGACCTTGATGATTTGCGTTATTATACAGAAGAGGGTTGGAAGAATGAAAAGGGCGTGTATAAGGTGCAAATTTGCAGTGATGCAAACACCGTTATTTTAGAGGACTGCTTTGAAATTACTAACGGCGAAAATCTTACCTCTTCCAAAGAAATTTTAGAGCTTTATTCAACTAAAGAAAGAATGCTTGCTGTAACGGATAGCGACTTTGAAAGGGTTATTGGCAGACCTATCACGCTAAACCCAATCACGCGCCCTTACGATTTAAATACCCCAATGCGCGAATATAAAACGGCAGGCGGTAAATTTTTGTTTGGCTTATTTTCTTTTGTGTTTAAATGTGCAATAAAATTTGCAGGGCTAACAAGAAATAAAAAGGATAGGGAAACAAAAAAGAAACACGCCTTTTTTGCCCTTCGCACCATTCAAACGATGAGTTTGCGTTCCTTATCTTACGCAAGTGAAGGAATGGTTAGCCACAGAATGGCAGAAGGTATGTTAGATATTGCCAATAACAAGCCCTTTAAGGGGCTTGGCAAAATAATCACCAAGGAAAAGTGTGTGAAGTTGCCAAAGTAAAGCTTAATCGAAGGATTATTTATTTAGTTATAGTTTATAATGCAATATAATAAATTTAAACAGGGGAGGGTAACGTAATGAAAAAGAAAATGATTTTTATAAGCATTTTTTTGGCTTTGGGATTTTTGGTATCCTTACCTGTTTTTATTATAACTAAAAGCGGTATTGCAGAAAGTGTTGTAATTACTCTTGGTATTTCACTTTATCATTTTGCAATGAGGCTTGCAGTTGGCTATACCGTGAATTTTATTATGAAAAACAAAGCTAACCATAACAACGCATGGTTTAAAGAAAAGAGCTTTGAAAAAAAGTTATATAAACTATTAGGTGTAAAAAGGTGGAAAAAGCATCTTCCCACCTATAGCCCGGAAACCTTTGATACAACACAGAAAAGCGTTGCTGAAATAATAGGCGCAACCTGCCAAGCAGAGGTGGTGCATGAAATAATTATGGTGTTAAGTTTACTTCCCATAACGTTGATACCTTTTTTAGGTGGGGCGGTTGCATTTATTATAACCTCTTTTTTAGCAATGGCGTTTGACGGTTTATTTGCAATGCTTCAGCGCTACAATAGGCCAAGACTTGTTAAAGTAATGGCGCGTTTAGAAAAAAATAATGAGTAGCAAAAGATTAAAAAACTAGCAATAAATAACGCATAATAAAAAATTAGAAAAATCCTTGCAAAGCGCTTTAGTATATGTTATAATGATTATAGAAAAAGGGTGATAAAATTTTTTAAAAAATTTGGAACTTACGCAAAAACCCACCTATAGCGCGATTATCGCATAGTTTTTAAATAAAAGAGGTGAAAAATGAGAAAAGCTTTTGCAATAATTTTAACGGCATTGGTTGCACTTGGCGTGCTATTTCCCATAACGGGTTGTGCTCAAAACGAGTATTCCTACTTTAAAAGACTAAACGGAATTACATTGGAAATTAGTCCTTCTTATCAAAAGAAGGTAGAAGCGATTGATGGCGTAGTGCAATTAGAGGTTGCAAGCGTATATACTTTAACGATAACCTTTTCCAGTGCAGATTATTACGGGGAAATCATTTGGGAATTGGGTATTGCGTACGATCATTCTAAAATAGCATTGAATTTTGAAGGGTCATACGGTAAAACTTACCAAGTAGCCTATCAGCTTTATGCATATGATCTTACCCCCATCAACAAGCTAATAATTGAATGGCGCGGAAAAACAAACGTTATTAAATACGCCGTTAATGATTATGATTTTGAAGGGCGCGGTTACGTTACCCCCACCACTTTTGAAGAAGTTGATATTTGCCCTGAGTTTACTGAAGCGTTAAATTCTATAACTTATCATGAATTTGAAGAGCCCTATTGCGGTATAGAGTATTATAAATATAATGAAAACACAAATTACGGTATTTGGAATTATCAGTTGTCTAGTTACAATGAAACGGAATCGGGTTACGATACCGGCTATCTTAAATATTTAACGGATTCTATTTATTATCCTGCAAAGTTTGATTTTGTGAAAGAAAACGTAGGCACAGCCAGTATATTTATGTACTTTAATAACCGTGAACAAGTAGCGCCAAATGCCACGCGTTCGGTTATAAGGGGGTTTCATATTTCTTATTCGGTAATAGATCCTGATCATACAAATCCTAAAAACCCGCTTTTGGGCTTTCATTATAGCGTTTCTCCACTGGCTAACGAAGGCTATAAATTAGATAAAGATGATGAAAAAGTATATCCTTCACAAAGGGAAATCTTGCATACAAAATACCCGGAAAGATATTTTAAGTATGAAGTTGGCGGTGTAACGGCATGGATTATTATTCAGCAAGGTAAAAGTATTTCCGCTTGGTTTAAGGATGAGGTTTATTCTTATACTCTTTCTGCAAACTTTAACTAAAAAGCACAAAAACCCACCTATAGCGCGATTATCGCATAGTTTTTAATTAAAAAAGGGTGGAATGCTTGTAAAAAACACCCTAAAGAAAGCACGATTTAAAAGTAAATAAAACATAAAGCCAAGCAGAAAAAATGGATTGAACTCAAAAGAGTATAGCTTTTAGAGTGACTTTCAAACGAACGCTTGGTTTTATTTTTTTAAATGGTAGCCTATCAAAGGAGGGTTATCATTTTATTTAGAATAAAGTTCATAATGCAACTTAAAAGAAAATTTAGACGCAAATAACGATCTATCGCGGGGTAGATAAGTTTTTTTATTAACCATTTATTGTAAAGCAACTTAAAAAATAAAGTAGTAAAAATGTTAAAAAAACGAAAAAATTAGTCATAAATTAACATAGAAAAGATCAAAGTAGTGTCGTATAATATTCACGTAAAAGGTTAACTTTAATGAAAAGTAATACAAAATACTCTATTTAAAAAATAGAGTAAACTGATTTTGTAATACAATTTTATAAAAAAGGTAAAAGCTGTTGTGGGGATATTATAATGAAGATGAATGTAAAAAAAGTGGTGTATTTGCCTTTGGATGAGCGCCCTTGTAATTATTCCTTCGTTGGTTTTTTAAGCGAAGAAAAAAGAAAATATATTTTGGCGCGCCCCCGTTTAGAGGTGATGGGGGATTTTAGGAAGCCTGCAGACTACCAAAATATAAAGCAATTTTTACTTGAGGAGTGCTTAAATGCCGACTACCTAATTATTGCAATAGACACCTTGCTTTACGGTGGAATAATACCTTCTAGGTTACATTATCTTTCCAAGCAAGAGTTAACCGAAAGGCTTAATTTAATAAAGCAAATAAGAGCAAAAAATCCAAAAATAAGGATATACGGCTTTTCACTGGTAATGCGCTGTCCGTGCTATACGGATGGGGAAGAAGAGCCCGATTATTATGGAATTTGCGGGCGTGAAATATTTGAATACGGGCAAAACGAGCATAAATTTAAAGATGGTAAAATAACAAAAGAGGAATATCTTAAAGAAAAATCGCGCTTAGCCGTTGCAGAGCAGTATTTAGGGGATTATTTATCGCGCAGGGAGCTTAACTTAAGCTTGCTTATGGATGCGTTAAATTTGGTGGGAAAAGAGATTGACGAGTTTGTAATTTTGCAAGACGATTCTAACCCTTGTGGTTATACGGCTATGGATCAAGCAAAGGTGCGCGCGTTAATAAAGGAAAAGAATTTAAAGGTAGATATTTACCCCGGCGCTGATGAAGGCGGAATGACGTTGCTTTCGCGTGTTGTAGCTAATATAGAAGGGTACGCGCCTAAAATTTATCCCATTTACCCAAAGGAAGAGTGTAAAAGCGTTATTCCTTTATTTGAAGATAGAGCGGTTTATAAAAGTGTAAAAGCGCAAATAGAAAGCGCGGGCTGTAAAGAATGCTATAGTGAAGAGGAGGCTGATATTTTACTTTTTTGTAATATGCCTTTAGTAGAATCGCACAATATAGATAATCTTGGCGGTGTGGGTTATGACGAAAGAGATTTACCTGCTTTTTTGGAAGGTATGAAGCTGGCTATTGCAAAGGGTAAGGGGGTGGCTTTGGCGGATATAGCATACTGCAACGGTGGCGACGTAGAGCTTGCAAGTGCCGTTAGTAAGCAAATAGGCCTACTTAACCTTTGGGGGTATGCCGGCTGGAATACTTCCTCTAACACGCTTGGAACTGTAATTTGCCAAGCCGTGTTACGCTATTTTTACGGCAACACCCCAGATCACAGAAGGTTCACCGCGTTGCGCGCTTTTGAAGACCTTGGATATTGCGCTTATACCAGAAAGCAAATTTGGGATAATGAGATAACCCAAATGGGCTATTGCTATACCGATACTAAAGTGCAGCAGGGCGAAGTTAGCGAGCGAGTGGAAGAACTATTAAACTGGTTTATGAATGAAAATTTTAAAGAAATAACAAATCTTTACGAAATTGAAAAATGTTATATGCCTTGGCGCAGAATGTTTGAAGTTGGGCTTATAGTTAAAGAGAAACAAAAAGGAGGGTAGAGTGATGAATAAAGAAAAAATAAAAGACTTACAACGTTTTTATCACGATACTCTTTTTAACAACGTATTACCGTTTTGGCTTAATTCTGACCTTATAGATAAAGAGTACGGTGGATTTATTACAAGCGTAGACAGAACGGGAAAAAGCTATAACGACGATAAAAGCGTATGGTTTCAGGGAAGATGTCTTTGGACTTTTTCTAAGTTATGCAATACTTACGGGGTTAAGGAAGAATGGAAAAAGGCGGCAGAGGGTGGCGCGCATTTTATAAAAAAGTATTGTATAGATAAAGACGGAAGAATGTTTTTTACCGTTACTAAGGAAGGGCTGCCTTTAAGAAAACGCCGTTATTTCTTTTCTGAAAGCTTTTTAGTGGTTGGCTTTGCGGAATATTATTTGCTTACTAAAAATCAAGAAGATCTTGACTTAGCTGTTAAATATTTTGATTTTATGTGGGATATGTACCGTAATCCTGAAAGAGATCCCTTTAAAATTACCCCCAAAGAAAATGCCAACGTGCGTTCGTTACGCTCAAACGCCAATCCAATGGTGTTGGTTAGCTCTGCGCAAACACTAAAAAGAATAACCGGCAACAACGATTATTACGGCAAAATCATAGCGCAAATTATTCACGATATGCTTACCTATCACTATAAGGAGCATTTAAAGTGCGTGTTAGAAACGGTTACCATCAACGGGGATATTTTAGATAATCCCACGGGGCGCACTGTAAATCCCGGGCACTCAATAGAAAACTCTTGGTTTTTAATGAACGTAGCAATGCAAACGGGTGATAACGAGCTATTGAAAAAAGCTCTAAATATTTTAGATTGGTCTTTAGAAATTGGCTGGGATAAGGATTACGGTGGTATTTACTATTTCCGCGACGCATATGGTAGGCCTTGCGAGCAGTTAGAGCACGACATGAAGCTTTGGTGGGTGCATAACGAAGCTCTTATAGCAACGTTATTAGCGTTAAATCTAACGGGCGATAAAAAATATGAAGAATGGTACGATAAACTGCATTTCTACGCCTTTGAGCGTTTTTCAGATAAAGAATACGGCGAGTGGTACGGTTATTTGCATCGTGACGGAACTGTTTCGCATACCCAAAAGGGCTCACTTTGGAAAGGCCCTTATCATCTTTTACGCTGTTTAATTATTTGTGATAAAATGCTTGAACAATGGCATAACGGCGAAAAGATACAATCGTTATTATAAGAATAATAAAAGAATAACAAAAACCTAGCTATAGCGCGATTATCGCATGATTTTTAATTAAAAAAGGGCGGAATGCTTGCAAAAAATACCCAAAAGAAAACAAGATTTAAAAACAAATAAAACATAAAGCCAAGCGGATATATTTTGATATACACCCCAAAAGTGTCTAACTTTTGGGCTGTATATCATATTCGGGTGGTGTTTATTTTTTTGATATAAAGAAAAACCACGCGATAGTTGCGCGGTTTAGTAGAGGTTTACCGGTGAGTGGAAAAGAGCCTTCCCCAGTGGGGGAAGGGGGACCACGTTAGTGGTGGATGAGGTGTTTTGGTAAAAAA
>JAZSMG010000124.1:0-3257 GCA_045535775.1 Christensenellaceae bacterium
CTGCTTTAAATTTATGCTATTTCTTTTTTAATAATACGAGGTTTTTTCAAACCGTTAACAACGTCTTTATCAATAATAATCTTTTCAACACTGTCATCTTCAGGTAATTCATACATCGTATCAAGCATTATTGATTCAAAAATAGTTCTAAGACCTCGCGCTCCGGTTTTTAAAGCCATAGCTTTTTTAGCTATTTCTCTAATTGCTTCCTCTTCAACCTCAAGTTCAACCTCATCCATTTCAACAAGCTTTTTATATTGTTTTACAATGGCGTTCTTTGGTTCAGTCATTATTTTAACTAAAGCATCTTCAGTTAAAGCATTTAAGCTAACAACGATAGGAAGTCTACCAACAAATTCGGGAATTACCCCGTATTTTATTAAATCTTGAGGCTGAACGTCCTCTAAGGCCTTGCCCTCGCTATCCTTTTTAGAAGAAACTGATGCACCAAATCCCAAACCGGAATTATTCTTTCTGTTAGCAACTATTTTATCCAAACCAACGAAAGCTCCACCGCAAATGAATAATATATTGGTGGTATCTATCCTAAGAAGATCCTGTTGAGGATGCTTACGACCACCTTGGGGCGGAACGGATGCAATAGTACTTTCTATAATTTTTAGTAAAGCCTGTTGAACGCCCTCACCTGAAACATCACGAGTAATAGACACATTCTCACTTTTACGTGCTATTTTATCTATTTCATCAATATAAATGATGCCACGTTGTGCTTTTTCTATATCAAAATCTGCATCTTGAATGAGTTTTAATAAAATATTTTCAACGTCTTCACCAACATAGCCGGCCTCGGTTAAGGTAGTAGCATCAGCAACGGCAAAGGGAACGTCTAAAATTTTAGCAAGTGTTCTTGCAAGTAAGGTTTTACCCGAGCCGGTTGGCCCTAAAAGCAAAATATTACTCTTATCAATTTCAAAACCTTCTTCCTGCGTTGCTTTTTTAAACTTATCCGCAAGATTTACTCTTTTATAATGATTATAAACTGCAACGGAAAGAACTTTTTTGGCTTTTTCTTGACCGACGATATATTTATCTAATTCAGCCTTTATCGCCGCAGGCTTCTTTAACGGAATTAAATCCTTATGATGCTTTTTTGTATTTTCTTTTATAACTTGTTGACAAATTTCTACGCATTCGTCGCAAATATAAACCCCATCCGGTCCAGCAATAAGCTTTTTCACTTGAGAATTCAATTTACCGCAAAACGAACAACGCATTTCATTGTTTCTACTTTCAGTATTAATTGCCATTTTACCTCTTAACGCTTATAAAATACAGTATCTATTAGACCGTAATCCTTAGCTTCCTCAGCAGACATATAATTATCTCTATCAGTATCGCGCTCTAATTCAGAAATATCCCTACCAGTGTTTTCGGCAAGAATAGAGTTAAGCTTATGCCTGATTTTTAAAATTTGTCTAGCCTGAATTTGTATATCACTAGCTTGACCTTGCGCACCGCCAAGGGGTTGATGAATCATAATTTCTGCATTAGGTAGAGCAAAACGCTTTCCCTTTGCACCACTGGCAAGCAATACAGCCCCCATACTTGCAGCTAGACCGATACATATGGTTGATACGTCACATTTGATATAATTCATAGTATCATAGATAGCCATACCGGCGGTTACGCTACCACCCGGACTATTTATATAAAGACTAATATCTTTATCTGGATCTCGTGATTCAAGATAAATGAGTTGAGCAACAACGGTATTTGCAACCGCATCGTTAATCTCACCCGTAATAAAAATAATACGGTTATCTAAAAGTCTAGAATAAATGTCATATGATCTTTCACCTCTATCAGTTTGTTCAACAACCATGGGGATTAATGCCATAAATAACTCCTTTAGGCGATTTTATTGTTAGCTAATAAGAAAGCAAATAATTTGTCTATTACAATAGAATTTCTAATATACTCGATTTGTTGTGAAGGCATACCTGCTCTGTATTCTTCATATGACTTTTCAACAGATTCAGCTTGAGCTTTAATTTTTTCTTCTAATTCCTCTTCTGTTGCAACGATTTTTTCTTCAGCGATAATTTGTTCAACAACCAATTGTGATTTCACTCTAGTTTTAGCAGGTTCTTCTAAACTCTTGCGGTAATCTGCCATAGATTGACCGGTATATTTTAAGTAATCTGCAAGTTTTAGTCCTTGATACATCATTCTGTATTCCATATCTTGAACTAAATTGTCGATTCCTCTTTCAATTAAGCATTGAGGAATATCAACTTCAGTTTCATCAGTAATCATCTTCATTAGCTTATCTTCGATTTCGCGTTTAGCCTTTTCATCGTTAGCCTTTTGAAGTTTTTCCCTTACAGACTTCTTGTATGCCTCTAAACTTTCTTCACCGGTAGCATCTTTAATAAATTCATCATCAACTTCAGGAAGTTCTTTAACCTTGATTGCATGTAACTTAATAGCAAAAACAGCTTCTTTACCAGCTAATGTTTCTTGAGGATAATCTTCGGGGAATTTAACGGTAATATCTCTTTCACCACCAACGCTCATACCGATAATTTGTTCTTCAAATCCGGGAATAAAGGTCTTACTACCAATAGTTAACATATGGTGCTGAGCGGTACCGCCCTCAAACTTAACGTTATCAATTGAACCAGAGAAGTCGATATCACAAATATCACCTTCTTGAACAGGTCTATCGTTAACCTCTACTTCACGTGAATTTCTTTCACGTAAGTTAGTAATTTCTTTTTCAACATCTTCATCGGTTACATTATACTCAACTTTTTCAACCTTTATACCTTTGTATTTACCTAATTTAACAATAGGCTTTAAAGGAGCAATAGCAACGATGGTTAAACCGCCGTCATCATTCATCTTAATATCTTCAACAGAAGGTCCGTCAATAACAACGTAATCAGTTTCTTTATCAAGTATGTCAAAATAGTGTTCACCAAATGCAATATTAATAGCATCTTCAAAGAAAATTTGTTCACCGTATGCCTTAACTAAATAGCTGTAAGGAACGTGACCTTTACGGAAACCGGGAACAGAATATTTTGACTTATTCTTTTCATAAGCTTTTTTATTTGCGCTTAACCATTCTTCCTTAGAAAGCTCAATACTTGTTCTAAGTTCATTCTTTTCAGTTTTTTCTACTTTGTAGTTCATAATTACACTCCTGAATTTTGTTAACCTGTGTTATTTTAACAAATTGCCAAAAAAAAGTAAAGAAATTAAGCGATATATTTTACTTTTTATACAAAATT
>JAZSMG010000260.1:0-4101 GCA_045535775.1 Christensenellaceae bacterium
ATCGTAGTTTTGATACTCAACTACAAGGTCGTATACGTATTGTGAAAGTGATCATTGAAGATTACCCATATATTTCATCATTACCTGCAACGCGACGTCGTTTTCATATATGTAAGGCTGAATCTTTAATATCTTTGAAGCAATTAATGCAACTGAAGAGCATCTACCACCCTTGGCAAGATAGTCTAAGGTATCAACGACGAAAGAGGTTTGCACCTTTGAAACTAACGCAGAGGTCTTTTCGTAAATAGCTTCAGGCTCTAAGCCTTCGTTTAGCATATCGCTTGCCTTTAACATAAGTAAGCCCTGACCTGTTGAAAGGGCCTTACTGTCTATAACGTATACCCCGTCCACCTCTTTAGATGCAGCTAGTGCGTTGTTATAAGAGGTTGAAGCAGATGCAGAAAGCGAAACGTGAATTACCCTTTCATATTCCTTTCTTAATTCGCTAAAAAACTCCTTATATTCTTCACTTGAAACAGCTGCGGTTTTAGGTAAAGCGCCCGTTTGATTTACGTACTCAAAAAGTTCTTCCGCCTTTACCTCTACACCGTCCCTTTTTTGTTCCATACCTAAAATTACGGTAATGGGGATAGTTCTAAAATTCCTTTCCTTTAAAATTTCAGGTGATAAATCACAAGTGGTTTCTGCGGTTATTATACACTTTTGCATAAAAAATTCTCCTAAGTTTATTAGAGCGTAGTTACGCCCTTTTTAAAATTTTTATATATACGAATTCACGTGTTTTGAACACTGCTTCGCAAATTTTTCCTAAAAATCCATCCTTTCTTTCGATTACGTATTGCGGAACTACCCCGTCTACACATTCTAAAGGAATAAAGCCAAACACACGGCTATCCTTACTGTTTTCGCGGTTATCGCCCAATACAAAAATATGCCCTGGAGGAACTAATTCTTCGTAGGGGTAATCCCTTTTGCCTTGATAATAGGTTGCTCCCCTTACACCGGGGTAATCCACTTTTATAAAATGCTGTTCACCGTTTCTTTGCAAATATAAATTACCGCCTGAAATTCTAACGGTATCACCAGCCATGGCAACAACCCTTTTTATATACGCCTTTTCTGAAGCACCTGCAAAGCTACCGGTGAATACTATAACGTCACCTCGCTCTATATCGGCAAGCTTATCAACAGCTAAATAATCGCCTGTTTGAAGGGTGGTTTCCATTGAATCCCCTTCTACCTTTACGCAGTAAAACCAACCAAAATTTACAAATGCAACAAAGGCACAAATTAGAGCAAGTATTACCGTTGATATCCAACCACCCTTATCCTTTTTAGGGCTTTTTGCAGAAGCATCTACTTCCACTACGGCAGTGAATTTTTCATGCTCTTCTTCGCTAGAAGATGAAGGCTCTTGAGTATTGCTTTGTTCTGCTTCTTCGTTAGAAGATGAAGGTTCTTGAGTGGTGCTTTGTTCTGCTTCTTCGCTAGAAGGTGAAGACTCTTGAGTGGTGCTTTGTTCTGCTTCTTCACTAGAAGATGAAGGCTCTTGAGTATTGCTTTGTTCTGCCGTTTCACTCAAATTACATTCCTCTAATCCATTTCCGCCACCTAATACACCTACTTTAAGGCGTTCGTCTTCATCAACTTGCTCAATAGAAGCTTCGCCTAATTTATTAGCAGTTTCAGGTGGGGTATCCTGTGGTAAAGGGGGATTTTCTTCGTTAACCGAGGTATTTAGTTGTTCCTGCGGTTTATCATTATCATTTAGATTAGAAAAACCGTTATCATTTTCAAAATTCATTTATTACCTCTGCTTTACAAGCAGTTATCCCAAAAATCCTTCACCCTAAAAGTGACCAAATAGGAAAATAACTGCCCGATTATTTACAAATAAAACACTTCAAGCTACACACGTAAGAGTTTAAATGAGTAAAAGATTGTTGATAGCAAATCTGCTTTCTGCCTCTACCTTAATTGCTATTAACTCTTCAAAATTCTTAATGCCCATTCTATCCAAGCTCTTAAGGCTTGCAAGGTCTATTTGAACCTTTTGCCATACCTTACTGCCCTTTAACTCTAAATTTGCAGAATAATCCCTTTGCTCACCGTTTTCTGCTACCACAACGCTAACCTTTAGCATAGTGTAATCTTCACAGTACACGTCTAACTTAATAATAGAGCGAGGATTGGGATTAAACCTACTTTCTACCATTCTGTAGTTGAGTAAGCCGTAACGCGAAGTAACGCCCACTATACCGTTAGCGCACTCTACAAGTTCTACCCCACTGTTTTCATTGAAAAATATTTTACCAATCGAATAACCAATTTCATCGCATACGGTAAAGCAATCAACCCCGTTTTTGGATGAATATAGCATACTTGCGGGGGTTGAAGGTATAACGTCATTAAACTTCTTAACGGTTATTCGCGAACTGACGCTAACACCGTTCTTATAATCCGCAACCGCAAATGCATGAACAAAGTTAGTTCCACCGCCAAGTGGTAACTTAAAATATTTACATTCCGGGGTGTTTTTAGACTTAACCGACAGCATTTGACACCAATTGCGCTTTGAAGGATCATATACACCCTCGCTTAAATAAACGGTTAACCCCTTCAACTTATCTGCCTCGTTTATTAAAACCTTTGCAAAAATAGTTCTTCCGTCCTCACCTAAGGCAAGCGATAGGTTTGGTGATTCGGGGAAATAAAGCCTATCTGATGCAGAACCAACCTTGGTTATATGCTTCTTTAAGAATAAGGCAATATCATCCGTACTCTTTTTATCTATCGTTTGGCGAAGTCTTGGCGTGTAATTGAAGGACCAAGGAATATTTTCGTTTAATCTAGAAAGAGTTTCAACACCCCTTTCACAGTCAAAATCACTACTGTTAGTTGCCGTTAAATATAAAACGGGACAACTGCAATTTTGCGCGTATACGTGCGCGTCTACACCGCCAAGCCAGCGGTAACGCTCGTCATCCATCTCTATATCCGTACCCTCTGACTTAAACAAGCCCTTATATGCTTGCCAGCCCGCACCGAAAAGAGAAACAAAACAGGAAATCCTATCCTCGTTGTATAACATTTGCCAACCTACGTTAGCACCCTGTTTGATGCCAAGAAGAGCAATTTTATCCACCTCTAGCCTGCTTTTTAGATAAGAAATAGCATACTTACCAACGCACGCCCACTCATACCAACAGGTTTCCTTTGCGGTGCGTTCTACCGTAAACATATCCTCTTTACCGTAGTTTGCATACTCTATTTCACTTGGATAAATCGTGTGGTTTACGTTTTCGCCAACGTCACCTCTGTAATCAACCATTAAAACTGCGTAGCCCATCTTTGCAAAATGGTTTACTATTTCTAGGTTAATGGTATCGCAAAAATCGGGCATTATGAGCAATGCACCAATCTTTCTGTTTGCAGGTAGCGGATTGGGTCTTGCATAAAGACCGTATATGCGAACTCTGCTTGAATTAATCTCTCTGCCAGAAAAATAAACCTCTGAATAGGAAATTCCGTCATAGGTCATTTCGTTAACTTTACTGTCTTTTAAAGGCAAGTCACCCTTAAAATCCTTCCATACGGCAGATGGGGTTAAAATTTTTCTTACGCTATCCATATTTCTCCGTTTGTAGCACTGTATGCTACTTGCGTTATTACTTCTTGCTATTTTTGTTTTTTCACCGCCGATTTTCGGCTTAACCTTTGGTTAACCGTTGGTGACTACGGCTAACAGTTATCGTTTATAAGCGTTCCATGAAGGGCCGTTGCTTCAGTTACCTCTATCTTCGCGCCTATTCTGTTTTTAAGCTCGCTTACGTGGGTTATTAGCCCTACCGTTAGGTTTGCCCTTTGCAGTTTTTCCAATGCTGTGGTAACTGCATCTAAAAGATCGTCGTCTAACGTTCCAAAGCCTTCATCCAAGAAGAAAAACTCTAACGTTCTGGATGCCTTTTTGCTTATTTGGAATGAAAGTGATAATGCCAAAGAAAGTGAAATTAAGAACGTTTCCCCACCAGATAAGCCAAGCGCAGGTCTTTTTCTTCCACCGCGCATATTGTCTATTACGAAAAAGGTTCCGCCTTCATATACCAAACCGTACTTACCGGAGGTTAAAACAAGCAC
>JAZSMG010000241.1:0-3993 GCA_045535775.1 Christensenellaceae bacterium
GCAATTATTATATCATTTTTATTTTTATTTGTAAAGTTATTTAAGTATGATTATTAGCTATAAATACACTTTTTTTTTGCTAAATTCGCTAATATTTTATTAAATTAATATTTTATAATATTAAAAAAGTATTGACAAAAAACGATATTAGTTGTATAATTTCTTGGTAAAGTATTGAATTTATAGGAGTTTTTATGGCTGATTACGTTGGCGGAGATATGATCCGCGGTCATATTGATACAATAATTCTTAATTCATTAATCGATGGTGACAAAGATACCAATCAAATCCGTGCAGAAATTGAGGCTCGTGCCGGCGGGCAATTTCAATTAAAGCAAGGAACCTTTTATAGTGCTTTACAGCGTATCGTTAAGCAAGGTTACGTTATTGAATATAGAACAACCGGTCCAGACGGTGTTAGACGCAAATATTTTCAGTTAACCGAAAAAGGGAAAGATTTAATTGATAAGAATCAATCCTCTTGGACCTTCTCTCGCCAAGTTATAAATACACTTTTAGATACCGCTCAATCAAACGCTACAAACACAAAGGCTCCTGTTGTTACTGAGGAAGAGGACATTATTCCCGATTTTAGCACCCCTGAAATCCCTAATTTCTCAAATTTACAAAACGGGATTGACGTCGAAGAAAAAACCGTTGCCGAACAAGTTATATCTAGTATCGATGAAACGGAAATTGAAGAGGATGTTGAAGAACCGTCAGATGATTTAACTGCTTCAACTGAAACAACGGAATTAGCTGTATTTACAGAGGAAACTCCCCCGATTTTTGATCCTGAAGAAGATAAATCAACCCCCGAAACCTTCGACGAAATTATGAATATGCTTGAAACTATAGATAAGCAAGCGCGCGAGGAAGAGGATCAAAAAATACGCGAAGAAGAACAACGCTTAGAACGTGAACGAATTTTAGCTGAGGAAAAGGCAAAAGCCGAAGAGGAAGAGCGAATTATTAGGGCTCAAGTTGAAAAACAGCGTTTGGAACGTGAGAAAAATATACCCGATATAGAAATTCCTGACGAATTTAAAATTGCTGAAGAACGCTCCAAAAACCCTGTTCCTTTACATGAGGACCCCACTCCACCGGTAATCCCCGATTACATTAAAGTTTCATTAGCGGAAAACGAAAATCAAACGGAAACAGACGTAATTGTGGAAGAAGATGAAGATGAGCCTATCATTGTTCCTGTAGAACAAAAAGTTGAAGTAATAAATGAGCCTGATGACTTTTTAAATGCAAACGATTTACCTGTTCAAAGGGAATATAAAACGGTTTTAGAACGCATTTTTGCAAACGATACAAAGCAATCAATAGAACAACCTATTGAAGCCGTTCTTCCACCTGAAAAGACAACGGTAATAAAAGAAGATGAAGGTAGCGAATCTGATCAATTTGACAGAATTGTTGATGAACTAGATCTGTCAACGCCTGCCGATTCTAGTACCACAAGTTCTTATGGTGATCCTTCACTTAAGCCCGGTAAGAGCAAAAAGAACGGTTCATTTGACTATTCTGATATAATTGCTTTATCTCAGAAAGAAGGCTTTAAGATAAACACCGCGGACAAAACGAATAAAAATGAATTAGGAAAAATCTTAATTAACAGATTAAACTTCCACACTTCAATAATTTTCTTCATTTTAATTGCGTTTGAAACACTTTTAATTGGATTTAGCATGGAAAAACTGTTACAATACGGCATTGAGCCATACATTTATTTTTCATTTGCAGTTTTGGCATTTCCTATAATTAGCGGTATGATTTATTATATGGCACCCAAACGAACGGTAGCTGAAGTTACTAGCTTTAAGAGCGCATTTGAAACTGCATTAATAATTACACTTAACTTGATTTTGATGATTTTAGTTTACGCAGTTGTTATTGATTTGGATTTTACTTCTCATTTTGCGATTGCAAGAAACCTATTTGTGCCTTTAATGATGGTTATTAACGTTCCAATTTTTGTAATTATTCGTTACTCACTTCTTGAAAAACAAATGTATTTTTCATAAAAATCATATATTTTAGCCTCTATGTAGTAAAAACCATAGAGGCTTTTGTTTTGGTTAAATTATTAACTAAAAAGGACAGAGTTCAACTTTTTACTCTGTCCTTTTTCTTAACAAAATTACTTTTTATAAATAATTTTTCCGTTGCGAATAGTATAAATAACCTCAAAAGTGTTTTTATCAACGATAGCAAAGCTTGCGTCTTTACCAACGCAAATACTTCCCAATCTATCAAAAATGCCAAGGTTTTTGGCGGGGTTAGCACTTGCGTAATCTACAGCGTCGCAAAAATCAACGTCACATTTATCAATTATATTTCTAACAGCTTCATTTAATTTTAAAACACTTCCTGCCAATGCACCGTTTGCTAATCGTGCTTCGCCGTTTTTAACGTAAACGGTTTGTCCGCCCAATTCGCTTACGGTATCGCCAAGATTTTTAGCTCGCATTGCATCTGTAATAAGGATCACTTTATCCTTGGGTTTGTTTTTAAATAGAAGTTTGATTGCTGGAATGCTGATGTGAATTAAGTCACAAATAATTTCACAAGCTAAATCATCAATGAGCAATGCAGCGCCAACAACGCCAACTTCACGATGAGCTAAAGGTGTTTGCGCATTATAGGTATGTGTAATTTGCGAAGCACCTAAATTGGTTGCTCTTTCAACGTCTATAAATTTAGCACTTGTATGTCCAACACTAGCTCTAATATTATTCTTAACTAAATATTCAATAAATTCATTACTTCCTTGCAATTCAGGCGCTAAGGTAACAATTTTAATGTTATTACCGCTCAATTTATTGTAATACTCGAATTCATCAATAGAGGGATTAATGATATATTCCGCAGGTTGAGCGCCTGCCTTTTCTTTATTAATGTATGGCCCCTCAAGGTGAACGCCTAAAAGTTCCGCGCCGGTTTCTAAGTTTTTTTCAGAATATTCCTTTATTGAAGACATGGCTTTAGAAATATTTTCGTTGCTTTGAGTCATAGAGGTGGCTAAAAATGCAATTGTTCCTTCACTTGCAATTGAATTAGCCATTGTAGAAATAGCCTCAACCGTGCCATCCATCGTATCCGCCGTGGCAGAACCGTGAATATGTTGATCAATAAAACCGGGTAAAACAACTGCATTATCAGGCAATTCTATAACTTCATCAATTTTGCCATCACCAATAAAAGATATCTTTCCATTGGCAAAGCCCAATGAAGTATTTATAACACCTTCGTTTTCAACATAAATATTAACGTTTTTAAATCCCTTCATGATATTACCTCTTAATAACATATGATCTTTAAATATATTATATCACTAAAGGTTTACAATTACAACATATTATTTGCATTAAATCATGAAATTCTTTAAACAAAAAGCCATTAATTTAATGAAGTT
Organism: Christensenellaceae bacterium; assembly: GCA_045535775.1. GTDB lineage: Bacteria > Bacillota > Clostridia > Christensenellales > Borkfalkiaceae > HGM11416. The sequence continues at coordinate 3,425 of JAZSMG010000241.1, forward strand.
ATATCATCGACTATGTCAAATAGGCTTTTTCGCTCGGCATTTTCTTTTATTACCGCATTAACCGTTTGATATTTTTTACCGTTAACGTAAACTATAATGTCGCCAATATATTCATTCGCTTTGATTGGTGCAACTAATTTTCCCTTTTTAATAAATTCAATTTTAATTTCATCTTTTTTATTTATTTCACTAAAAATATATACTGAGTTTTTAGGATAAACCTCATAAAATTGCTTTTTTGCATTTTTAATTTCTATGGTATATTCAGTTTGTTGATCGGCTGATAAAACCTGCTTTGATGCGTAATTTGCAAATGCGTAATTAAAAATTTGTGTACAATCGGCAAATCGTGTTTTACTGTCAGGTTCGTTTATTATTACGCTAATAATACGGGTTGAACCGCGTTTTGCAGTAGCCGCTAGGCAATAACCGGCTTCGTTTGTAAACCCAGTTTTACCCCCGTCACAGCCCTCATAAAATTTGATTAACTTATTGGTGTTTGTTAATTGCGTTACTTGCCCATCCGGATGATGTAATTCATCAAGAAATATTGAACTATATTTGTAATA
>JAZSMG010000034.1:0-2489 GCA_045535775.1 Christensenellaceae bacterium
GATTACAAAATTAAAGGGGTTAAAAAAAATAAGCCCTTTATATTTGAATTATTTTATTGACATATTTTTTAAAAAGTGATATACTAGGCTTAGCGAAACAGTATATAAATATTTTTTGAATTATCCTAAAGGGTGTAGTCTACCCTTTTTTGGGAATACTATGAGCGTTAATATTTGCAAAAAATGCAAATTCCTTGCTTGTAGTATAATTCAAAAACTATAACACTGTTTCGCGACAATCGGAGTTTGCGTTTTTAGTGCGTTGACCTCGGTTGGCGCACTTTTTTTTATTTGAGGGAATTTATGATTATTTATCTGCATGAAAAGGAACGGGCGGTTTTAAAACACCTTAAGGAAAGATATTTAAAAACCTTAAGCATTCACCACGATATTTGCCTTTTAGATACCCCGATAGAGGGAATTACCTCTTTTGAAATTCTTTACAACGTGCTTGAAGGATTATACTTAAGGGGCTTTATTTATAAACCCGTTCTTTACGAGCCTATGGTTAGCTTCGTTCAAAATATAGTATTAACAGAAAGGGCTTTGAATTTTTTTAATCAACCCAAAAAGGCTTAACGTTAAATTTATTAAACTGCTTTACCGCACTATTTTTGCAATAGAATATATATAAAAGCCGTTAATTATACAAAAATTATCGCGCAATTATGCCATTTTTAACTTAAATTAACCCTAAAAGTATTTTTATTCTTTAAGAATTTTAAATTTTTATTGACAGGCATTAAAAAGTGTGCTATACTATCATTATGTAAAAACGGAGGAGCTTTTTATAATGAAAACTTTTGGCAATATTTTATGGTTAATTTTTGGCGGTCTAGAAATGGCTATTACCTATTTTTTAACAGGAGTGTTTGCTTGCATTACACTAATAGGTATTCCCTTTGGCAGGCAGTGCTTCAGAATAGCTAGATTTGCTATTTGGCCCATCGGTACTACCGTAAATACATATTATAGCTACCACCCCATTGCAAATACCGTTTGGTTACTTTTTGGCGGTTTACCACTTGCTATAGCTTATTTTGTTACCGGCATAGTTTTCTGCATTACCCTAATAGGTATTCCCTTCGGTAAGCAATACTTCAAGTTAGCAAGACTTTCTTTTGGTCCTTTTGGCTCTATAATTAACCGTTAATTTAATTAGTAAATATTAACAAAACCTGCGTTAATCGACTTATACGCAGGTTTTTCTATTTTTTACGTTTGTAAACATTCTTTATTTTTTAGCAAAAAAAGACTTGACCTCCTTTTTGTTATATGATATAATATCTGCATAAAACGGAGGAGGTTTTATATTATGAAAGTTATTGGCAATATTTTATGGATCTTTTTAACAGGTCTTTATGCAGCAATCGCCTACTTCTTCTTGGGGCTGTTTTGGTGCATCACTATCATTGGTATTCCCTTTGGTAAGCAATGCTTTAAGTTTGCGCGCTTATCTATTTGGCCATTCGGTACCACCGTTACAACAAATTTCGGCAAGCACCCAATTGCTAACGTTCTTTGGATTATTTTAGGAGGACTCCCCCTTTCACTTGGCTTTTTATTTGCCGGCGTAATTTGGTGCATCACCATCATTGGTATTCCCTTCGGTAAGCAATGCTTTAAGTTTGCTTCCTTAGCAATTGCTCCCTTCGGTGCAACGGTTTCCTAATTTATATAGTGCTAACGCAACGAGTGGTTAATATAACTAATCCACTTTTTATAATGAACCGTTAGCGAACAAATTTAAATTAAAGGTTATTTAAAAAACCTGCGTTAATCGACTTATACGCAGGTTTTTTGTTTTTATTCACTTTTTTCAAGCGCGTTTAATAAGGCAGTGCAACCGCTTAAAACGTCCTTGTAGGTTTTATCAAAATGCCCGTAATACCAAGGGTCTGCCACTTCCCCACCGTTTACGTAATCAAGCAATAGTTTAACCTTATTTTGGGGATCACCGTTAAAAATGCGAAGAGTGTTTCTTACGTTAGAATTATCCATACAAACGAACAAATCGTATTTTTCATAATCTGCATTAGTTAACTGAACGGCTCGCTTTCCTTCGCATGAAATGCCGTGCTTTTTAAGTTCTTCCCTTGCAGGCGGATAAACGGGGTTGCCAATGCCCATATAAATTTCATCTGAACTTGTTGCAGAAGAAGCAACGAAGTATTTACCCTCTAATCCCCTTTCCTTAATTAGATGCTTAAAAACAAATTCTGCCATAGGGCTTCTACAAATATTGCCAAGGCAAACGAACATAATTCTTTTCATATTATAATCTACCCTTATTTATCAATAATCTTTACGCCCTATATTCTAAAACAAAATGGCGAGTTTGTCAATCGAATAAAGGAAAATATGCGCTTACAATATAAAAAATTGCACCTTTCAAAAATTACAAAATAGAGCAAAAGAAAAGAGTGACTTTTAAAAGCCACTCTTTTCTTATCATTAAAAAGGAGGTATGGGCATAAGCCCAACGTTTA
>JAZSMG010000221.1:0-1766 GCA_045535775.1 Christensenellaceae bacterium
TGATGAAAAGATGAAGGGCTTCGTTAAGGTTGCTTACGGCGTTTACAGAGATTGGGATACCAACGAAGGCCCCATTCCTGCACACCTTCAAGCAGATTATGAAGAAGCTTTTGCAGTTCTAAGTGAAGCAGCTGCAGAAAACGATGAAGATTTAATGATGAAGTTCTTCGAAGGCGAACCCTTAACAGGCGAAGAAATCGAAAAAGGTATTAAGCTTGGTACTTTAAGCTGTTCAACCATCACCGTATTAGGCGGTAGCGCAGCTAAGAACCACGGTATCATTAACCTTATGGATAAAATTGTTTCAACTCTTCCCAGCCCCATTGAACGTGGTGGCAGAAACGGTATTAACGCTGCAGGCGAAAAGGTTTTAATTAAGCCCGAAGCTTCAGCTCAAACCATCGTTAAGGTATTTAAAACTATCGTTGACCCATTCGTTGGTAAACTTAACCTTGTTAAGGTTATGAGCGGTACTTTAAAGATTGGTACCTCTTTAAACGTATTAGATAAGGGTTCAGAAAAGATTTCTGCTTTATACTATATTAACGGTAAGAAGCAACACTCTGCAGATTCAATTGAAGCAGGCGATATTGGCGCACTAGCAAAACTTTCTAACGTTGCTACCGGTGACGTTTTATATGACGGTGCCCCCATTTCCTTCAAACCCGTAGACGTTCCCCCTGCAGTTTACTCTATGCCGCCTTCTGCTGCTAAGAAGGGTGAAGAAGTTATGATCTTCGCAGGTCATCATAAGCTAATGGATGAAGATATTTCATTCAAAATTGATAAGAATCACGATACCGGCGAAATGCTATTATCAGGTGTTGGTGAAACTCAGCTTGCAATCATCTGCCGTAAGCTTAAAAATAAATTCGGTTCAGAAGCAGTTCTAACCGAACCCAAGATCGCTTACAGGGAAACCATTCGTAAAATGGCAGAAGGCGAAGGTAAGCACAAAAAGCAATCAGGTGGCGCAGGTCAGTACGGTCACTGTAAGGTTCGCTTTGAACCCGGCGCAGCAGACGGTCAGTACGAATTCGTAGACGCAGCTGTTGGTGGCGCAATTCCCAATAACTATATTCCCGCTGTAGATAAAGGCTTACGTGAAGCCGTTAAGGAAGGCGTTCTTGCAGGCTATCCCATGGTTGATATTAAGTGTACTGTATTCGACGGTAGCTCACACCCCGTAGACAGTAAGGAAGTTGCTTACGTTTCTGCAGCTAAGCTTGCTTACCAAGCGGCTATCCCCAACGCAAGACCTTGTATTTTAGAACCTATCATGTCTGTTGAAGTTGTTGTTCCCGATAACTATATGGGTGACGTAATGGGCGATATGAACAAGCGTCGTGGTAGAATTATGGGTACTAACATTGTAGACGGCAAGGCAGTAGTTAGCGCAGAAGCTCCCCAAGGCGAGCTTGCTAAATACGCAACCGACCTTCGTTCAATGACTCAGGGTAGAGGTAGCTTTACCACCAAGTTTGAAAGATACGAAGAAGTTCCTCCTCAGGCTCAAGAGAAGATAATAAAGGAAGCAAAGGAAGCTAAAGCATAAAATAAGCCCTATTTTGGGGCTCTTCCCAAAAAGTATTTGGAATAAAAGCGCTTATATACTTCGCAATAGTGCAAAAACTTTACGTTTTAGCCTCGGTCATGTACGGCAAGTACAATCCCTTGCTAAATCCGCAGTTTTTTTCTCTTGCTCGCATCTAAACGCTTTATCTCTACGATTATTCTCAAATTCTTTTTTGTCATCGCCCACTTCG
>JAZSMG010000082.1:0-6590 GCA_045535775.1 Christensenellaceae bacterium
AAAAGCATTAATAGGGTCATAATTTTAAAACAAAAAAGTAGTCGCACAGAATAGCGGTTATTGCATGATTTTTATAATATTATTATAAAACAGTCCACAATCCGTTGACAATTTGTGGATTATTGTGATAATATTATGAAAAAGATAAAATTATAGTAGGAGATTATCGGTTTTTTTAAGTATGCAGTATTTAATCACTTACGGCTCACTTGCCTTACTAGCCGGTGGGGGAGCGGTGCTTTTTAAAAACGAAAAAGCCAGAAAGAGCAATTTAATACCAAAGATATTGGCGTTTATTTTTGTTGCAATTTACGTTGCGCGCTATTATTTTTACGTTGAGTACCCAATAGATAACGTGTTTGGTTTAGATCAAACGCCGTTATCTTCAAAATTCGTAACGGTATTAGTGCTTTTAAGCGTAGCGTTCACGCAGGTAGGATTTTGCGTACTGGCACTTGCGCCATTTTATAAAATAGACTTTTTAAAGTTATTCGCAAAATATTTCTGTTTGCCTGCTTATATACTTGCAAGCGCGTTAGTGCCTCACACAGTAAAACTACTAATGGGCCCCGAATTTTCCATTTACGGTTTTTCTGCAATAATGCATTATATAGAAGTTGCGTTTGGATTATTCTTAAGCTTAACCTACTGGCTAAATGACTTTAAGTGGAATAAGCCTGAAGGAAAGTGGTGGCTTTTAATAATCGCCCTATTCTTTATGGTGCTTAGCTCCTTCCCCTCTTACGGATTACAGGTGCTTTTCGGCAAAGGCCCTGCCGCATTCGTGGTTGATGATTTTACTGAAACGCACAGAATGTTCTTATATGCAGGCTTTATAATTCCCGTAGTTATTTACTTTGCGCTTAGAGAAAGGGATTTAGAGGTTAGAAGGTTTGCAATGACCTTCTTAAGCATAACCCTTCTTTTAAGTTACTGTACCAGATTTAAGTACACGACCTTTTTACAGCCTTGGTATTGGCCCTTACACTTATGTAACACGGCAATGTTCATAGTTCCCATATGTCTACTTTTAAGAGCCAAAAAATTATTCTACTTCACCTATTTTATAAACGTAATGGGCGCGTTTTTAGCAATGATAATGCCCAACTACGAAGAAGCAAGAATATTTGAATGGTCGTTAGTAAACTTCTGGGTTAACCACTATCCCGCATTCTTTATGCCCCTTTTATTGGTAGCGCTTAAGATTTTTGAAAGACCTAAAATTAAGCAGTTCTACTATTCTATGGCAGGCTTTTTATTCTATTTTATCGTGGCGTTACTTGCTAACGCGTTATTCACCTCAATGGGGCACGACGTAGACTTCTTCTTCCTAAACAGTGATTTTATTCCCGACAAGTTCGGCAAATGGGCAGAAGATTTATTCAAAATTACGGCGAGTATTAACATAGCCGGTCATAGCCTAGAGTTCCACCCCATTTACCAACTACTGTTCTTTATCGTATACGTAGGAATAGCCTTTGGTATTTGGTTTGTTTACAGTGAATTTTTCATTTTGGCAGACGCGCATTACGATATGTTACTTCGCAAAAGAAAAATAAGAATAGATAAGCTTGCTCTGCAGGCAAAATTAGACGGAAGGAGTATTGAAGAGCCTATGAATCCCGATGCAGGAATAAAACTTGAACTTAAAAACTTTTCTAAACGCTATGCAACTAGCAAAATATATGCGGTTAAGGATGCATGTCTTACCGTAAACGGTGGCGAAATCTTTGGCTTCTTAGGGCCTAACGGTGCAGGTAAGTCTACCATTATTAAAAGTATAGTAGGCATTCAACCCATAACGGAAGGTGCTATTGAGGTTTGCGGATTTGACTGCGCAACCCAACCTCGCTCTGCAAAAGCGCAAATCGGTTACGTTCCGGACCATTACGCTTTATACGAAAAACTAACCGGCCGTGAATATATCAACTATATTGCAGATATTTACGACGTATCAGTTGAAGATAGAACTGCAAGAATAAACGAAATGGTTGCGTTATTTGAGCTTGAAGGATCTTTTGATAACTCAATGAAGACTTACTCACACGGTATGAAGCAAAAGATAACCATTATGGCTGCGCTTGTTCACAATCCCAAGCTTTGGATACTAGACGAGCCCTTAACCGGCTTAGATCCCAACAGTATTTTCCAAGTTAAGGAATGTATGCGTCGCCACGCAGAAGCCGGCAATATCGTATTCTTCTCTAGCCATATTATAGACGTCGTTGAACGTATTTGTGACCGTATTGCAATAATCAAAAAGGGTAACATTATGTGCTGTAAGACTATTGCAGAGGTAGAAGAAGAATGCCCCTTAGAAGAATTCTATTTAAAGACCATTAACGACGAAGAGTTTGCAGCAAAGGTGCTTGCAAGCAACAAATAAGGAGAGCTAAAACATGAAACATCTTAAAGCGCTCGTAATGATGCAGCTTAAAGATAAGCTAGATTTCAGCTTTCTTTCTTCAAAGCAAAGAACTATTTCTAAAATAGTTTTCACAATTTTGAAGTTTGGCATCGTTACGGCGGTATCTTACGTAGTATTTATGCTTCTACCGATGTTTTTATTTACAAGCGGTAGAGTTCCGCCCAATATTATGGTGTTCATATTTGGGTTAATATTTATTCTTTCAACCATATCGTGCATGATAGGCTTGATGAAAAATTTATATTTTGCGGATGATAACAAGGTACTAATAACCTTCCCCGTTAACGCGAATATGATTTTCGTTTCTAAGCTTATCATATATTACTTCTTCGAGCTTAAGCGTAGCTTATTCTTGACCATTCCCATTTTCTTAGGTTACGAAGTATTTTCAAAAATGATTGGGCTTCATACCGTTTGGTTATTTGTAGCATTCATTTTTATATCCGCTCTTCCAGTTTTAATTGGTGCAGTGCTTTCTATACCTGCAATGTTCATTTACAGATTCTTTAGAAAGTTCCCCATTGTTAAACTAATAACTTACACGTTGGTAGCAGCATTAGCGGTATTTGCTTCAGTTAGCGTAATTTCTTTAATCCCTGATAAAATCAACCTTATTGAACAGCGCGGAACTATTGAAAGATTGGTTTTAAGCGGTTTGAATTGGTGTGGGGATTACGTTTATCCGGTTAACCTACTGGTAAGTATGCTAGTGGGGTATCAAACGGGATTTGAGTATTCTATTCTGCATCTAAACGTGCTTCTTTATTTTGGAATAATGGTTGGCATAATAGTTGTTCTAAGCGCATTGGTTTTCTTTATATCACGCCCGCTATTCTTCGGCATGATGAGTAAATCCTTTGAGTTTGAGAAAAAGCTTATTAGTAAAACCAACCCCAACAAGCAAAGAGGTGTTATTGCAACCTTCTTTAAAACGGAGCTTTCTTCACTTCTTCGTTCCGGTATTACTGCAACGTTCGTTATAATGTATCTTGCAGTTCCCGTTTTAATATACCTTTTGAATAAGGTATATGCGGCAATGGATACCGATACCGAAGGAAAGTATATGACTTATTCCTTTAACTTACTAATAATGATTTTACCTTTAATGGCGTCTAACGCGGTTATAGCCACACTTTACAGTCGTGACGGTAGAGTTTCTTACTTAAGAAAAACCTTCCCGTTAACACCGCTTATTCCCCTCGTTATAAAGGTAATTCCCATGCTAATATGCTCTGCAATATCAATTATAGCAAGCGTAATAGTATTTTCTAGATTCGTTTCTTTAAGTGGGTTAGAAATAACCTTACTCGCAATCGGTTTAATCGGTATGCAATGGGGGCACGTATTCTTCTGTGCCACTGCGGATTTAATGAATCCCCAAAACGAAGCGTATGCAACCACCGGCAACGTAGACGATAATCCCAACGAAACGTCCGCAACGGTTATGGCGTTTATTGCTTCTGCGCTATTTGCATTCTTCTCTTACGTAATTATACCGGAAGGGGTAACCACCGCTTGCGTTAAGCTCTGTTTAATCGGCATAGTATTTATGGTAGCTCTTATATACATGTTCGTAACTAAAATTAAAGTTTATTTTTACGAGAAGTAAGAGGGGGTATTGTAAATGAAAAAATCGGTTATACTAATTTTAATTGCAGTTTACGTTTTATCTATCGGTATAGTAGGAACTATCGGCTTAAACGTAAGAGTTTACGCACCCAATATTAAGCCCACCTCTTTAGCGATAACTCAGCTTGCTTATTTAGATAAGGTAGAAGATTATCAAGTAGGCGAAAAGGAAGGTGGCGTAAGTTACAAATATTTTTCTCAAATCAAAACGAATGAGGACGTTTTAGTTTTTGATTTAAGATACAATATCGGCCCAGACGATGCTACTGATAAATCGGTGGTTTACAGCTTTGACCCAAGTAATCCTAACATTACGGTTAACGAATCAGGGCAATTGGTTTTCACAAGACCAACTTCCGGCAGACCTATAGTTGCGGCAACGGTAACCGTAACGGCAAAGGCAAACGCATCCCTTTCTGACAGTGTGTATATAAGTGTTAGATTTAACTAAGCACACGAATTTCAACCTAAAAAAAATAAAATAAAGATAAATTATAACGGAGGTTATGACAAAATGAAAAAGTTATTATTACTTTTACTTTCACTTTTAACTGCATTATCTTTATCATTTGCAGTTGCATGTGACGATGATGACAGTACGTCTGAATCTCAAGACTCTTCACCCGTAATAGAAGATTCCTCTACGGAAGATTCTTCTTCAGAAAACGAAAACAGCTCTAGCGGTAATGAAGAACAGGCTGTTCTTACCGGAGTTGAATACGTTTCAGGTGTTACCAATCTTGAACTTGGCTCAGATGCTGAATTTGAAGAATTAGTTCTTAATCTTTCTTATTCAGACGGTACTTCTAAAGAAGCTACTTACGCAGAATTAGATAAGTCAGCTTTAACCGTTACCTGTAATACTTCTAAGCTTGGCGCGGCTACTGCAGAAATCGAATATAACGGATTTAGCGTAGAAGCAGGCTTAAGAGTATATTGTTGGGCAGACTCTGTAACCGTTCCCGCTTCTATTTCAACCTTTGCTTCTAACAAGGGCGCAACCTCTAACTTTAAGGATAAAACTCAAGATTACTTAGTTGGTGATGATGGTGCGTTCTCATTCAGTCCTATCGTTGCTGCTTACGATGCAGACGGCAAGCTTTTATACTTTGACGCTCCCGGTGAAGTAGAAATCGTTGCTACTCTTTACGTTTTAACCGAAGGCGAATACGTAGAAGTTAGCGATATGGCTACCTACGTAGAAGTAGATGCACTAAATGCTTCATTCGACTTTACTGAAAGTGCAATCGGTAATTCATTCAAGCTTGTAGTTTACCCCAGATTATTAGAAGATGCCGGTGAAGATGCTGAAGTTATTGCTGAACTAAGCAACTCTTTAGAATTCAAGGTTATAGATGGTTATAACGTATACACTGCAGCAGATCTTCTTCTTTGGGATAACAATAACGCAGACGTTGCTGCATTCAGAGCAGAAAAGGGGATAACCGTTGACGCTTCAACCGTTAGCGCTTTAGTTCTTCACAATAATATTGCTTTAACCGCAAGTGATATTCCCTCTTGCCACATTTACGACGAAGTAAGGGATGCAGATCATTTCGCAGGTTTATCTAATGAAAAGAAGGCTCGTTTACAAGGCTCTTTAAAGGATTATACATTCATTTTGGATAGAAATCTTGGCGATAACGGTCAATTTACCTTTGAAGGCAACTACTTCACTCTTGATGCAAGCGCCGTTCCTTACGTTATGAAAGAAGATGGCGACAATAACCTAGAAACTCTTCCCACTTCAATCGTAAGCCACGCTTCATTATTCCGTATTAGAGGAACTGCTCATTCAGACGGTACTACCGCTACTGAAAACTTTGATATTAGAAACGTTAACCTAATCGGTAACTTGAACAGACAGGAAACCGTTGAAAGCTCGGGCGGTCTTATCTTAGCTAAGTTTGAATTAGCAAAGGGTACTACCTACAATATGGTTTCTAAGGGTTGGTATATTAATAACTTCGTTTCTGAAAACGCAACCGGTCACGAGGTTGTTATTGATAGCTGTATTTTTGAAGACTCTTACAACTCACTTCTTTACGTTTGGGGTGGTCTTCTAGAAATCAAGAACAGTAGAATTTACGGCGCAGGTGGTCCTGCAATTATTGCCGATCACGTTAACCCTGATGATGATACCGCAGGTAGAACGGGTAGCGGCGGTTGGACTAGCCATATCGTAATCGATGAAGCTTCAGAGGTTGCTTCTTACGTTACCGGTCAGGAAGCATGGTTTGCAGAATTTAACGCTCAATCAGCAGCAGCTGCTATCATGGCAACGGATGCTATCTTTAATAGCTTTAACAGAACCTTCGTTACCAAAGCTACTGATGAAGGCGGTAACACTCAAAGCCTATTAAATCTTATGATAATATTCAAGTCTGGCGAAGCAGAAGGTATGACTGCTGATCCCATTATAGCAAAAGCGGAAATCGGTGCAAATCACGTTCTTGATTTTGAAGATCCTTACACCAAAGGCTTTATTTATAATTCTAATATTTTAGGCACTGGCGCACCCATCTTCCAAAGC
>JAZSMG010000201.1:0-20851 GCA_045535775.1 Christensenellaceae bacterium
GAATTCTTCTTTGTAATGCTATAGGTTAATTCTAACATAGTTATCATTAGCACTACGAAGAAAAGTAGATAAAAAGGCATAATTTTAAAGGTAATAAGTTTACCTAATAAACCAAATAGCGGTGGCATAAAGGTAGAGCCAACGTAAGCGCTTGCAATTTGAATACCAATTATGGCACCGGAATTTTCTTCGCCAAAATTATAGGGCGTAGAATGGATTATACAGGGATAAATGGGTGCGCACCCAAAACCGATAACAACGAATGAAATTAAGGCAAGAATGGGCAAATCTATGGGTAAAAGCAAGCAAATAATACCCACAAATAAAATAGAAGTGCCAATTCTAATCATTCTTCTATCCCCTAACTTATCGGTAATAAAACCGCTTATAAACCTACCGGTTGTAATGCCTATGTAAAAGAGCGAAGCAAAGGTTGAAGCCTGTTCTTTAACAATATTTTTTACTTGAAGAAAGTAAGTGCTAGCCCAATGCATAGCAGTTGCTTCCGCCGCACAGTAAGCAAAAAAGCCTATTAAAAGAAAGGGAACGCCCTTAATTTTTAAAGCTGAGCCTATGTTAATACTTTTTTGTTCCTCTAAAGAAGCTAAGGGCTTATTAACCTTCCACACAGGCAGGGTTAAAAGTAATAAAATAGCAATGCCAAGCTGAATAAAGCCCACGGTGCGGTAACCGTTGTTCCAAACGCTGTTTGTTAAGGCATACCCCATAATAAACGGGCTTATAATCGTTCCAACGCCCCAAAATGAGTGAAGCCACGTCATATGCTTTGCCTTGTAATGCAAAGCAATATAGTTGTTTAAAGCGGCATCTATAGAGCCTGCGCCAAGCCCGTAAGGTATGGCAAAAGCAATAAGCATCCAAAACCTTGTTGAAAAAGAAAACCCAAACAGAGCAAACACCGTTAGAAAAACGCTTACCACCGTTACTACCCTTGTGCCCAGCTTCTTTGTTATTTTATCTGAAAACAAGCTTGAAATTATTGTTCCAAAGGAAATTATCATGGAAATAATTCCCATATAAGAAATTGGCACGTTAAACGCAGTATGCATAACTACCCAACCGGAACCAAGTAAGGAATCCGGCAAGCCTAAGCTAATAAAAGCAATATATATTAATGCGAGCAATAATCCGTACATATTAGCCTTCCTTTTGCTTTTAATTATCAACTTAAAGCATTATATCACAAACCGCAAAAAATCACAAACTATTTTTTTTAGATTCTATCACTTCGCCTACGGCTTGTTCAGAATGACGAAAAAATAAGTTTTATTCTTTAAAATTTTATTATTCACCTTGCAAACTTTTAAATTATAGATAGAATGACGGTTTTTAGCATACTAGAGTGTTAGCGATAGGATATCTTGTGCTACTATTGATGAAAAAAACTTGTAAAACATAAGCAAAAAGAAACCCAACGGATTAACCGTTGGGTCGTCTTTTAAGTTAGATTTGCTTAGATAACCTCATTTTTAACAAGATACTTTTCTATATATCCAAGTATTTCATCAAAGGTTACCATACCCTTACCTACAGCAACTTTAAGCTGAGGTGCGGGGAATGCAGCGTATACTTCGTAAGGTAAGTATTCTGCGAAATCTTCATAGGTGTATAATCCGTATTCTTCGATATCAGCTTGCATCTTAGCTTGGTCGTAAACTAAACCTTCACCATATTCAAACATATTGAATAGACCGGTTATACCACCAGGCATAGAGAATAATCCATCAACGAAGTAATTCAAGTGATATACCGTAACAAGACTGTAGCAGCCGGTATATTCTTTTGCTACGTATGCGTTGGTTAGCGTTACAGATTCATAAGAATCGCCTGCTAATATCGCAAATTCGTGACCTATAAAGTCGGCATAGTTATCTTCCGTAATATATACGTACTTATTAAGCGTTAAATCAAAGTAACCGTGCTCATAAATGAGTTTTGTAGAAGTACCGTTGCTAAATTCAAGGTGAATTACATTGTATTCTGCCATACCGTCGTTTTCTATGAAGATAATGCCGGCAGCTTCATATTCACCTGTTTCATGATTGAATACCAACAAGGTATCTTCAAGAGTCAATTGATCAGCGCGTTTTTGAGTACCGTCTGCTAGAGTAATTAAAGTATCGCTTGTGAAGCAGCTACTTGATTCTTTAGCAGTGTTATCAAAATATACGGAAATATCACCTAATGCTACAGTTTCAGCAGAATTTAATGTTCCTGATTTTAAACTTGCAACTTTGTTTGAAGTGTTGGTGCCTTTAACTTCGTATGTTGAACCAATTTCTACATAATAAGTGAACGGATACTCTCCTGCCGTTTTTATGTCTGTTTTATTTTCAACTAATGTACCGTTAAAGTATATTTCATATGTTGCAGTGTAAGTACCATCAGATTTTGATGCATTATCCTTTGCAATAATTTTGCCAGTAATGGTAGCTTTCTTAATCCAATATACTTCCAAAGTTAACTCGTGATTTTCATCAAAGTCCGCTTCAGTAATTTCAGTAACTAAAGTAGTTGTGCCAGGTTTTACCCAACCGCCACCATAATGATACTGAGCTGAAGTTGAAGCCCCATCATACGAAGTGGGATCTTTACCAATGAAGGTAGCCACTGTTTGATTTAATACGTTACCTAACTGGTCTGCGGTAAATTTTTCAGAGACACTCTTAATTACGTTTTGACCAGAAACATAGGTTACCTTATACTGCACGTCTGAAGTCCACTTAGCGTAAAGGGTTACAACGTTACTTGCATCCGCTGCCAATAACGCTGCATCAAAGTTACCAACGGCAGAACCGCTAAAGTCTGAAGTGGTATACCAACCCGCAAAGTTGTTAACTCCTGAAGGATCAACTAATTCGGGCAATAATTCACCACCCTTATTAGTAGTATAAGTAAATTTATCTTCTGCGGGAGTGGTACCAACTTCTGTTACGTATTTTACTGTGTAATCTAAAGGAGTCCACTTAGCATAAATAATTACGTCTTCATAAAGTTCTGTACCAACATCAACCTTTACTTCATTATTACCATCAACATCAGTCATATACCAACCTGCAAAGGTATGGTAATTTCTTGTGATTGCAGGTAAGTAATCAGCCGTTAACACGAATGGGGTGCCGGTAGTAACGTTAAATTCCTTATCGGTTACCGAAGTACCATCATTGGAATCATAAGTAATATATTTTTTACCATCAGTGTACCATGTATCATTACCAGCAGAATAATAAGTTCCTTTAGCAGTATAAGTTCCACCCTTATTACCAGCCTTAGCGAGTGATAAATTATGTGTGTACGTAATATAGCTTGGTTCAAGTATCACTCTGCCTTGGCTTGAAGCTTCCTTAACACTACTAGTTACGGTGGTAACAGTTACCTTTGCACCGGGTACACTAGTTTTTATGATACCACCGAAGGTTGTGCCGTTAAATACACCGTTTACTGTAAATTCAGCAGGTATTTTTATTGCCTTTTCACAATAGAATCTATGGTCACCAAAATCTGTTAGAGCAAAGAAACATTCCGTATATACGGTAAGTTTAGTAGCTGTTAAGGTTGCACCCTTTTCTACCGTAAGTTTAGCGCCGGGCAATAGTTTTACCGCATTATTCATTTTGTAATCACCATCATTTAAGGTAATATCATAAGTGATGGGAACGGGGAAATCGAAGTTCTTGGATTCAACAGTGTACCCCATTAACGTAAGAGCTAACTGTTCTGCGGTTGCACCACCGTAAAGGTTTATTTTACACACGTCTTTGTAAAATTCCGTATAAGGATAATTGCTATCGCCATAGTCAGGACTGGGGGTAAATCTTGCAGTCATATAACTGTTAGCATTAGTTAGGTGAATAACACCCGTTCCAGAGCTTACGCCGGTTGAAGCTATAAATAACGCCTCTGCATGGTTATAACTACCATCAGCAGCAGCTTCCGCATCACCAAATAGGTTTGCGTAAACGAACATCTCGCCACCGTAATTAATGCGAAGCAATACTGACTCTATATTACGGAATTGATAACGATTGAAGGGAGCAGCTTTTTTATATAATGCAACAGCCGATAAATGGGACCCACCGTGGTGATCGTTTAATATAAAAGGAATGTATAAATCCGCGCCATTATTGATGATTACTTGACCATCTTCATCACCCCTAATATAACCGGTTAAGTTAAGCTTTGCTCCATTATTAACCACAATCTTAGCGCCTGCCTCAAGCGTCATTTGGGCATAATCCATATAAGTTTGACCGGCGAAGAATTTACCAGCTTCACCACCGCCTAAACGACCGGCAATTTCTAACTCACCGTTAACGGTAAGAGTTACACCAGCTTTTAGTATAACGTTACTATCTACTTGAGCCTTGGTTGCAATCTGTATTTGACCGCCACTTAAATTATAAACTTTACCTTCAGGGTTTCTACCGTCAGTATCTGCATAACCGCCCTTGTCGTTTCTAGGTACGTAGTCGTTAGATTTTATAGCGAAGGGCAATACTAGGGTTACGCCTGAAGCAACCGTTACGTCATTTGCAATAACAACGTTACCCGTTTTATCGGGAAGAACCCAAACTTCACCGGACGTTGCCGCGTTGATTGCATCTTCAACAGTACCGTAATAAGTTCTGGTTGCACCTTGATCTGTTGTTACGTGAGCTACCTTCTTAAGAGGTATTGTAACAGTTGCCGTTGCTTTAGCATAGTTCGTATCATTAGGTTCAAAGGTAAGGGTAAATTCAACGTAAACCCCTTGTTCATTTTTGCCGTTTACAATAGTATACTCGCCGTAAATAAACTTACCTTCAACTGTACCACCTGTAGCAAGTTCCGCAACAGGATCTGACGTAGCGCCGTATTTATCCGCAGTAAATGGGAATTGATCTTGGTACTGATTTTGAGTATAAGTGGGTAAAGTGGAAATTTTAGTTTCAACACCCTTAATCTCTAAATCTACACTTGCACTAAATCCAGCAAAGTCATTCGTTTCTTTTACGGTAAGTTTAATTCTATACTTACCTGCGTTAGTGGGATATCCACTTATCTCACCAGTTTCATTACCAGTGGAATCCACAGAATGATAGGTAATAATAACGTCACCATGCTTAAACCATTGAACAGAATCGTCTACTATACTTTCGCTTCCATCATAGTCACGATAATATCCCAATGATGCATCATAACCCTCATAATCATCAAGTAAGTTTTCTACAGAATATCCTTCCGCCCAACCATTTTCAGCAGAATTTACCGTGAACTCTATTGTGGTTGAAGCAACTTCTGCATCCTTGCCATCCCACTTGTAAAGTGCTAGTAAATCATCTGTCATAGTTAACGTTATAGTATACGTTCCTGCATTTACAACAGAAACTTCCATACCGTTAATTGCAATACCTTCATCTTCAGAGGTTATAGTGATTTCTATATCCCTAGATAAGGTTACCGTTCCGGTAATTGTTGAGCCTGTGTAAACGTTAGAATCTAATGCGAATGAAGGAATAATTGTAGCCTGTATTAAGGTAACTGCTTCAGTAAATATTTTTTCTACCGCTAAGTAGTTAGCACTTTCTGCAATTACTACCTTAACGTCGTACTTACCAATAATTGTGGGCATTGTGGTAGTAAATACACCGTCTACTAAGTAGTAGTATGTTATTCCGCCTTCCTTGTTAAGTGCTTCAACACTCATTGCGCCAGTATTAGCATCATAAGTGAAGCTTGAAATTGCGTTAGGTGCTTTTTGAACGGTGAAGGTTACTTGCTTATCTGCAGTAGTTCCATCTGCCCATTCACTATTTGCGCTATCCTTTAATGCAATGGTTACCGTTACAACTTCACCTGCATTGGTTGCAGAGGTAGAAGTAATTACGTAATCCGCATCCTCTTCAGCAGGCTTAGCAGACCATGCATTTCCGCTATAAGTGGGGTTACCGCTAGTAACACTTACGCCGTCTGTTAATTCTGCACCGGGTACGGTTACTACTAACGCAGTAACTTCAACGGTTACTGTTCTAGTAACTGATGCGTAGTTCTTATCGGTAGGTGTTAACTTAACTTGGAAGGTGTAATTACCCTTAGCAAGTGCAGTTGTGCCTGCCTCTACCCATTCGTAATTACCTGCTACGCTACCCTCTGCTTTAATTGCGGAAAGGGTTAAGCCGTTGTACCATTCAATAGAATAGTTACCGGTAATTACTGATTCATCGGTATCCGCTTGAGCGATTAGAACTTCTACAGGTTCGGTTTCGTAGCCGTTATAATTTACTTCATCACCAACAACAACCGCTTTCACGTAATATGTTCCTGCGTTGCTTAATTGGGTTAATGCGCTTAATTCATTAGCATACGTTCCGTTGTAGTTTGCATCATAATAATATTTAATTTCAATATCGAACGTTCCACTGTCTGTACGAGAAACGGTTGCACTGGGTGCTTGTTCACCGTACTTACCGTGAGTTACGCTTACTTCGCCTAAAACTACGCTTGCCTTAGCAATAGTGAACTCAAGAACGGTTTCACTTGTGCCGTTTGCAAACTTGTAGTTAGCGTTCTTTAAGGTTACAGTTACCGTGTGAGTGCCTGCAGTAGTTTGCTTATTACCGCTTACCTCGTATTCAACGCCTGCTACGTCTAGGCTTACGCTTGCAACGTGCTCTACGTTGTTATATACGAAGCCTTCTGCACTAATGCTTGCAGTAACTTCTGCCTGAGTGATTACGAATGCAATTTCTACAGGAGCCAATTCAGAGTAGTCGGTTGTGCCTTCTACCTTAAATCTTACGAAGTATTCGCCTGCATCTACGGGCATTGCGCTTACGTATTCGCTTGCAGTTTGTAATCTGTACTCAGTTATAACTGTACCAAACTTAGCTTCTGCGCTTATTACGCCTGCTTGAGTGCTATAAATCCACTCTGCACTGCTGATAGCAGGAGCAACAGTCCATTCGTTGGTTGCTTGCGCTACCTTTACAACGGTAGAAACGCTTGTAGCACTATAGTGTGCGGTTTGTTCTAAGCTGATAACTACGGTATACTCACCTACGCCCTTGATTTCTGAAACGCTTTCGCCCTTTAAGGTGTATGCGTAAACAAGCTCTACTTCGCTATGGTTTGCTGTAATACCGCTTAAGATATAAGCTTCGCCGTTGTAAGTATGAGCATAACTTTCTGCTACTCCGCTAATTACGGCGGTTGCTCTTTCTACAGTTACGCTTATTTCTATTTCAATTGAGTGGTAGTTTGCATCCTCAGGCGTATAAGTTGCCTTAAATACCTTCGTGCCTACCTCAATTGCTTGAGTTGCATCATTCCAAGCGCATTCATTGCTGTTTATTGCAACGTCTGCTAAAGTAATATCCTTAAACCATACAACACTGTATTCGGTTTCAAAGTCAACTTCAGGTGTTGCTTGTTTAATTGTGAATTTTTCACTTTCCTTACTTGCACTTGCATAGTTAGCCGTTGCACTACTTGTTGCGATTAGTACGTAAGTACCTGCATTTGAAGGCAAGCCTTCTTCAACAACGTTAGGTGTATTTACGTTATAGTAGGTATAAGCAACAACACCTCCAAACTTAGTTACAACTACAGGGGTGCTTGATGCTTCACCAAACGTCCAACCTGCAATTTCTATGCTTTCTACCGTGTTAACGGATGCATTAATTACAACAGGTAAAGTAATCGTTGCGCTTGTGCTACCAATCCAGCTGTGGGTTTCATAATCTTCTGCAGACATTATGATTTCCACAACGTGATCGCCCTTATTTGTAAAGTCGGTTAGATATGCAACAGTGTATTCTACGTCACTATCAACACCTAATACCGTTACGGTGAAGGTTTCACCTGTATAAGTGAAGGTGCTTTGTGCAAGAGTGGGTGCTATCATTATCTTACCAACGGTAATGGTTACTTTAACGTCAAATGATTCATAGTTTGCATCGTTTGAAGCAAAGTGTAATAGGTATGCTACGTCCTCTGCAGGACCACCTACCTTTTGAGTACGGTCTATTAGATTACCCTCTAAATCCTTCCAAATCCAGCTGTATCCACCGTTTAAGGTTTCGTTTACAACAGGTAGAGCTAAGTCAGACATGATAGAATCAACACCAGGTGCCCATACGGGTAACGTATAAGTTGCTCTAGCTTGATTGATAACTACCGTCTTAGTCCATGAAGAAGCAAGGTAATGTGCGGTTTCTGCAAGAGTAATTGCAATTTCATAAGTGCCTGCGTTGGTTAATGAAATTTCACTAACAACTGTGCCGTTTACCGTGTAAACAACTTCTGCTTCATTGTGTGATGCACTTGCACTTATAACGAATGCACTACCGTTATATACTTGAGTGTATTCCGTGGTTGCGCTACCGCCAAATGCACTTTCTATTGCAATTGATGAAGCTAGTTTGTTTACGGTTACTTTAAATTTACCGTATGCAGGATTGTAGTTACCTGATAAATCTACGTAAACTACTTCATATTCTGCAGTAGTACCTGCTACAAGCGCCTGTTCAGCATTCTTCCAGGTGTAGCCTGCAGGCATATTTGCAATAGATTCAAGAGTAATTCCGTCAAACCAATCTAAGGTGTAAGTATTTTCTAGAAGTGCTTTGGTGTATTCTGCCTTTGCTATAGTGAAAGTAATTGCTTCAGTTTCATCTGAAGTATAGTTATTCGTGCCTTCTACCAGTGCTTTAACAAAATATTCACCTGCATTTACGGGTACAGCTTCACTATATACTAAGTTTGCACCTGCATATAGGAATTTAACGGTACCAAAGTTGCTTTCCGCGTTGGGTGCTTTTGCTTCATCGCCAAACGTCCAACCTTCAATACTGAAATTCTTGATTTCCGTTGTTGCCTGCGTGATTGCAAAAGTAGGATCAACAGATTGCGCACTCCATACGTAGTTATTTGCATCCTTTAAGGTTACGGTTATCGTGTAGTTGCCTACCTCCGTTTGAACGTTTCCTTTAACCGTGTATAAATCAGTTTCGCCTAATAGTTCAAACGCACTACCTGTGTATACAAAGCTATTTACTTCTAACGTAGGTTTAGAAATTTCCTTCTTTGCTACCGTTACCTTGAATGAACGTTTTAAGCTATTGTGGTTAGCTGAGTTCGAGGTAAATACCGCAACGTGTTCGCGTTCACCTGCGTTTCCTACTAAAGCATCGTTGCCAGCTTCCCAAGTCCATACACCGAATTCACTTGTGGGTAATTCTAATGAACCTAAAGTATCTAAGTAGGTTGCATCGTAGCTTACTACGGTATCTACGTCTGCTTTTTCTATAACGATAGTTCTTACTAGGCTATCAGGTTGTGTACCTAACGTGTAATGAGCGCTATCCTTTACTGTAATCGTAACGGTGTATTCGCCTGCATTTACAGGTGCGTCACCACTGCTATAGGTATAAACAAGTTCTACGTTGGGGCTTGCAGTTACACCAGTTATTACGTACGCACTGCCGTTGTATACGTGGCTATAACCGTCTTGAACACCATTTAAGGTTACTAAACGTCTGTTTACGGTTACCTTGAAGGTGCCTTCTTCTACGTTATAGTTTACTGTATCTTCAGGGGTATATACAACTGCAAATTCTTGCTCTGCACCAACCTCTAACGCGCTATCTTCCTTCCAGCTATAACCTGCTTCTAATGCAATGTTAGATAGCTTTAAGCCGTTATACCAAGTTTCGGTATAATGCTTATCAAAGGCTACGTTTAGGGTTGCTTTTGCTATGGTTAACGCATTGGTTACTACCCTTTCTGCGCCTGCATAGTTTGCAGTTTCTGCAATTACTGCCTTTAAGTTATAGCTTCCTGCGTTCACAGGTACTGTTGTGCTATATGATTGAGAGCCAACAGGTGCATAGTAATATACAACCGTGCTTGCACCAAAGTTTGCAGTAATAGTGGGCGCGTTTGCTTCTTCACCGTACGTCCAACCTTCAATAGCTAAAGCAGTTATTGCATTGGGAGCCTGAGTAATTGCATAAGTTAATTCAATTGATGCGTTTGCACTGCCTGACCACTTATAGTTATCTGCATCCTTTAAGGTTAAGGTGATTGAATAACTACCTACGTTAGTAGCTGATAAAATACCGTCTGCAGTATAAAGTGCATCGTCTGCTACGCTAAGCGCGGTAATTTCGCTACCGGTATAAACTATTTGTGCTTGAACAGTGGGTTCGTATACCGTTTGCTTAATTACGGTTATTTCTACGTTTACTTTACGTGCTTCATAGTTAGCAGGATCGTTGGGTGTATATGCCGCAACGTAAACGTGAGTACCAACGTTACCTACCGTTGTGTTTTCATCAGCGCCTTCCCAAGCCCAAACACCGTATTCACTGGTGGGAAGTGCTAAAGAATTCATCTTAGCACCGTAAATTGCAGATTGTTCAAGTGTTACAACGTCTGCGTTTACTATCTTATTGATTACAACTTCAGTAGTTGCAACGGCTGAAGTATAATAGGTGCTTTCAAGTAAATCAACGGTTACGCTATAAGTTCCCGCATTTCTTAGTTCGCTTACTTCTTCACCGTTTAATAGGTAGGTATATTTGATTATACCGTCAGTAGGTGTAGAGGTAATTCCGCTTATAACTTGAGCGCTATCCTTATTATATGTAAAGGTATAAGAGGGTTTTACGCCTTGTAAAACACCCGTTGCCTTTTCTACCGTTACGGCAAATTCACCGTCTACAGTATAATAGTTAGCGGTATCGTTAGGAATAAAGGTTGCAGGGAAATTCTTTGTTCCTATAAAGTTATTTATCGTAGTTGAAGGCATCTTCCAAACGTAGCCTTCTGCAAGAGTAATGTCAGATAAATTTAAATATCCGTTCCAAATTTTGGTAAATTCAGCTGTGAAGTCGGTTTCAGGGGTTGCTTTATCAATGAATAAAGTTACTTCCTTACTGCCCTTATAATACTTACTGTTAATAGAAAGAACTGTTTTATAGCTACCTGCATTTGTTTTAGCAAGTACGCCTTCAACGGTTACATCCTTTCCGTCTTCAATTTCGTATTCAATAGCAAATTCTTCACCGGTGTATACGTAATTACTGTTAACAATTGTTATCTCTAACGCTCTCTTATCAAGATTGGTAATCGTGATTTCTTTTTCGATAAAGTTATAGTTTAAGTCGTTAGGCGTAAATAACGCAGTAGCCGTGATTGAATCTACAGAATCAATTACCTGTTCGGGATTTTTCCAAGACCAAGTACCGTCAAAATTGTTCGCAAAGGTTACTGAAGAAATGGGACTTTCATAAATAGCAGGTGCGTTTTGAGTGGAAGGTATAGGATCTGCTACACCTAATAAATCACCCTTTGCTACCGATAAGGTTCCCTTTACAACGGTTGCATTTACGTTACTGTTTGCAACGGTTACATCTATATCGTAGTTACCAATAGAAATAACGTTGGGATTTACAATCTTAATGCCTAAAAGCGCTTCATTTGCAAAGCCTTCTACGGTATATTCTAAAGTAGGCATAACTTCACCGTATTTCATTGACTTATTAGCAACGGTTACGGTTACTTCAGGCTTAGTGATAGTAAAACTACCTGAATAATAGCCTTCGTAATTTGAATTTGCGGATACAAGAGCATAGGTATATGTACCTGCTTCCGTTTGCACGCCACCAAGTATTTCAACCGCTATGTCATCCGTTACCTTAAATTCAGGGAAATGTTCACTTCCGTCATAAACGAAAGTTGTATCTAAAACTTCAAACGTAGCCTTTTTAGGTGCAACGTTTACTGTTAATTCGCCTGTTTGAGGAGCAACTTGATCGTTTGCAGGCACAAATTGTACTGCGTATACGTGACTTCCTGCTCCGGGAACAACAGTTGAAATATCATCTACAAATACCCACTTACCGTTTTCGTTTGAGGGTAAAGTAATGCTTCCAAGTGCAATGCTTGCATTTGGATCATAGGTTGCTTCAACCGTTTCTAATTTTGGCGCTCTTAGTGAATTGTTATAATAATGCGCCTCAAATTGCATATTGTCTGTTAATTCTTCGGGAATTTCCGTTTCCCAATAATTAGCAAACGTATATCCCTTATGAGTTGGAACTTCGGGCACAACAAGTTCCTCAATACTTAAAAGGTATTGAGTATTAAAAACCTCGCCCTTAGAAAGAAATTCCACTTTATATTTTACGGTATAAGATACCGTGAATTCTCTTTCTGCGTAAGCAATAACTAATTGCTTTTCACCAACAGAATCGGTTTCTCCCCCACTAACAACCATATCCTGTCTTACTTCAACCTCGAATCCATGGTATTTATCCCTTTCGCCTTCTACTGAATGCCTTTTAAAACAGTTCAGTTTGATTGTATCATAGGGAATTTTTCCATTAAATTCTACTATGGGTGAAAATTCAGAAGTATCTATTTCCACCACGAAATCAGTCAACTCACCGCCAATAGGCACTGATGCTGAGTGATCAATTGGGTCGTCACACGCCATTAAACCGGTGATTAAAAAAGCTGAGCAGAATGCAATTAATATTGCTAATAATTTTCTCATTCCACTTCCTCCTGTAAAAAATTAAGTATTATTATAATTTTCGCCTTATGCGGTTTTAGCGCGGGGAATTTTCCCCACGCTAATCGCTTTTCTATTATTATTTGTTATAAATACATGCGTACATTTGTTCTGTACTCATATTTTCTTGCATTTCAGGTGTGAAGTGAGTGTTTGCTCCACTATAAATATTGAAGTAGAAGTTTTCACATCCTGCAGCTCTAACTAGCGCTTGTTTACCAACGTCCTCAAGAGATACCTCAAAGCCGTTTAAGCCAAGGCCGTTACCAACGGTATTGTCTTCAAATAAGCAATAGTTTCTACCGCCACCGAAGAATGCTATACCTGCATGAATATAACCTGCGTAATCACCTTCTTTAACAACTATGCTTTTAAGATCTTCTTGATTAGACGCCCACATTACTAGTTCTTCAACGTTAAAGTCAATCATTGCAGCAACTTCATCATTGTTTAAATCTACAACTTCAATTAGAGTGCTACTGTCAACTTCGCCAAGAGGCTTCCAGTTATACATCTTAACTTCGCCGTTAAAGGTTAGTTTTGCACCGTAACTGGTCTTTGCAAGATCATGCCAATAGTTGAATCCTTCAAACCAGCTAACGTATCCACTACCATTACGTAAAGCTTCACCGGCAAAGTGAGAATCCATACCTACCGCAAAGATACCTGCATCCTTAAATACACAGTTGGTTACGTTAACAAAGGTCTTAATATAATCTGCTTCATAGTTAGCAGGCTTCTCAGCTGTACCTCTCTTGATACCAATTAAATCAAGCTTGCCTTTTAAATAACCTGTATCTTTACCAGTAGCGCCATCCTTAAATGCGTTGCTACCCATACGGATAATAAATTCTCTTGCTCCGCTTAAAACGCTGTTCTTAATGTTAAGGGTTATAACCTTAGTTGCATCGTTAGCATCACCGAATACGCGAAGTACGGTTCTGCCGTTCATAATACGTGAATATTCAATAGTTACGTTGTCACCAAATACTTCTACTGTTGTGCCTGCGTAATCTAATTGAGTAAGAGGTAGATAACCGTCGCTATCAGCTTCTAAATTTGCACCCTTTAGGATTGTATTGTTAACGGTAACGCCTTCATATAAAGCGAAGCATACGTTATCTTGACCTTTAACGCTTGCAAGGGGCTTATTGTTCTTATCAAAAGGATCTGCTTGAGTCATGTTGGGTAAGCCAACAAAATGTAAAGGACCTCTGAAGATAGAATCAGCGGTAAGCTTTCCGGTTGCGTCTAAAAGACCAAGGGTTGCGTTATGAGCGTTGATTTCATAACCGTTGCCGTATAAGTCGTTCTTAAATTGTAATAAAACACTAATGGTAGCATCATTTGCTTTATTGATGTTCTTATAGTAAGTGTCATCGTACGTAGTATGTACAGTTTCAACGTGGATGGCGCTTCTAACAGTGGGGAATGCAATGTCAGCACCTAAAACGATTACCTTTTGAGCCTTGGTTGCCTGATAAAGATCTTCATAGTTAGATACGTTAACACCGTCAAAAACACAACGAACGTCAAATGAAGCCTTTACACCAAAGAAATCAGCGGTAAAGGTAACGATTTC
Source organism: Christensenellaceae bacterium (assembly GCA_045535775.1). Classification (GTDB taxonomy): domain Bacteria; phylum Bacillota; class Clostridia; order Christensenellales; family Borkfalkiaceae; genus HGM11416. The sequence continues at coordinate 14,160 of JAZSMG010000201.1, forward strand.
TGCACCGGTGCCTTCTGCAAGGGTGATTTCACCGTTATCGCTAATAACTGCCTTTGCGTTATTAGAGGTCCAGTTTACGTTTTCTGCAAAGCCTTCACCAATTTTTGCACAAGATGCGGTTAAAGCTAATTTGCTTACTGCACCGCTTACGCTTGTTCTACCAAAAGTGAAAACGTTTTCGATACCGTAAGTCTTAGCACCTTCGCTAATAGCCAAGTTTTCGGGTTTAACAACGATAGTTTTGGTTACTTCTTTATCGCCGGCGCTAACAGTAAGCTCGGTAACACCAACCTTCTTAGCAGCAATAAGAACTAAACCGTTCATCTTTATAATTTCAACGTTTTCGTTAGAAACTTCTGCATTCCAGTTAGAAGTTCCTTTAACGGTTACGGGAAGCTCAACACCGCTTGCACCAACGGGTAATTCATTAGCATTATCACCAACGAAGATTTCAACGTTAGTAGGTTCATCTACTCTAACGGTACCAACTAAATCTAAGTTACCGGTAACTGTAGCGGGAATTTCAAAAACGTATCCGTCAGGCGCAACAAGCTCGCTTGCATTTAATACGTATTGAGTATCTATGATTTCGCCGTCAACAACAAAGTCTATTTCGTACTTTACGGTATAGTCTACGTTAGCAACCATATCTTCAAAAGTAATAGTAAGAGTCTTTGAGCCAACTGAACTGGTATCCCAGCCTGAAACCATGCTTGAGGTAACGTTAACTTTATTACCGTCACTGCCTTCGATTACAAAATCACTGAAATCGATTTCCTGATTATAAACAACTGCTTTATCGAAGCTAGCGCTGTTTAAAGTGTAGGTTACACTCTCACCGCCAAAACAAGCAGTTAAGCTTGCAGCTAAAACAAGAGCGCATATTAAACCTAAAAACGTAGTTAATTTCTTTCTCATAGTTTTATCTCCTAAAAAAATATTTCCTAATTTGATTGTGGTAAATGAACGTTAATTGTTCTGGTAAGGGTTACCTTTACGTCAGGTTCTTCTACCAACCAAATAGTTAAAGTAACCGTTTCCGCTTGGATGCCTTCCAAATATTCTAACGCCGTTGCTGATGGCTTAACAAATATGTATCCATCGTGTACTTCACATTCAACGTATTTGCCATTTTCTGATAAAGTAATTTGGTATGCAAATTCTTTATTAGGTGGCAATATGTTAAAGTAAACTTCCTCACTTTGACCGATTGCAACTGCAGTGGATCCATGTGTTTTATCGCCGTCCGCATCGCCTTCAAGCCATTCGCATTCAATCTTTCCTACCCTGATGATTTTACATTCATCACTGTACTCACTGCCATCTTTCATAATCGCAGTAAGACGAACCGTTACAACGCAAGCATCTTCATTTTTAAATTGATAAGAGAATATTTTGTTTATCTTATCTAAATTGCAAGTTATTGCGCTATACTCAGCCCCATTTTCATCAAGGACTTTATAATTTAAAGATTCAAATTCAGCACTTTCATCTACGTATAAATGAATATCGCCTGTTAAATCTTTATTGGTAAGAGTTTCCGTTTTAGTTAAAAATTCTACGGGATTTGAATTTTCAACAATTACTTCAACTTCATCATACACACTGTTATCTATCGTACAGTAGGTTTTGATTTTTGCCTTACCAACGTTTTTACCTGTAATTTTACCCTGTAAACTTACGCTAACAACCTCACTCCCCTCCACAATTTCATACTTTAACTGAGTTTGATACTGCGCAGCGGCAGGTGAATATTTTGTTTGGATGTTAACACTTTCACCAATTTTAATAATTTCTTTTTCTATACTTGTAGAAATGCTTTGAAGATTGTTAGTTGAAATCTCAATAATAACGCTATCCTTAAAACCGCCGTCTACAGTTGTTACGGTTAACTTTGCAGTTCCACAGCTAGAAGGGATAACCTTGCCATCTTGAACGGTTAAGGTTGCAAACGAGCCTTCGCCGTAAGGCTCTGTGGAAAAAACAACCTTTTGATTTGCCGCGTTCGTGGGATAAATCGTGTAAGAAATCTCATACGATTCTTCTAAATCCATATAAATAATAGGATCTTCATCAAAAACCACTTTAGAAACGGGCACGCTAACAGCTAAGCTTACCGTACTTGTTGTTGTGAACAAACTTAGCATTAAAATTAACGGTAGAGCTAACATTAATAAAATTAATTTCTTATTCATAACGTCGCTCCTTAACCTATCATATTTTCAAAGCTATCTTTAAGCTTTAAAACGTAATAAAGTATTGCACAAACAAAATAGATAAGACTACCAGCCACAGGAATAGCGTAAGTATACCAATCTTTAATATTTAATTTGGCAATAAAATCTATCGCATCCATTTTTGCAAAGATGAATAAAGCCATCGAAGTAACACCAAAAATCAGTGCAAGCAATAATCCCAAAACAACCACTTTTGAAACTGTACGGTTGTTACTGCGCTCTACCTCTGCAGGGGAAGCTGAAACCTTAGCATGGTTTAAATCCATTCGTGTTGCAATAAATATTTGTGACAGTGAGAAAATAAGAGCAACACCACCGCATATGCACGCATCCACCAATGGAAGCTTTGCAATTAATAAAACTATAACGCTTATAATTACCGCAGCAGAGCTTACCATTGAACAGAAAAGCACTTTTGCCAATAATTGAGTTGATGCCTTTACCGGGAACATCTTTGCTTTAAGAGCCGCACGGCCATCTCTGGTAATGTTTGTTGCACAAAAAGTGTTTGTTAAAATGGTAAATATTAAAAGAACCATCAATGCCAAAGCAAAATCTACGCTTATACCAATTGCATTGTTTATTAACGTTCTGAATAACGTATAACAGCAATATACCATTACCGGCATTGCGCTTGCAATTGCAAAATATGAAAATAAGTGTTTAGGCTCACGGAAAACGGAAATAAATTCCTTGTGGATTAAAGAAATAAGAGGAATACGTTTAACGTAGTTCTTTTTCTTTTTACCGCCTAAACGCCTGTTTTCGTTCCTGTATAAGGTCGCATAGAAGAGCTTTTTAGAAACGAAGTATACAGCTACAACCGCTACTACTGCAATAATTGCAGGGATTAGTAAGGACGCAAGTACGTTCTGCCCTAACGCTACCGATGCAAAAGAGTTTGCAGGATAGGTCCATTTTAAAAACCATTGCAACGTGTTTATAAATTTTTCGTTAAATAAAAATTTGATTGAGCCCGTTTCCATTAGGGACTGAACTATTCCCAAAATTTCGGAATAAATGATGAATGCCCCAATAACCGTGCCGGTTAACACTAAAAATATTAACCAATACTTCTCACTGATAAAATCAATTACTTTGATGTACGGAACGAGAAGTAACGTTGCAATAAAGAAGGATGCAAGCGGTAACAATAGCCACACCAATAAGGTGCGTAGCCAAAACGTAAAGGATAAATCTAACACTATAAAGAAAATCATATTGATTGATATGATTAAAAGTAGAGCGAATAGATAGGTCCAAACAAGTAAGGCTGAAAGCTTACTCATAAATAACGTTTGAGGCTTTACCGGTAAACGCAAGAATAATTCCTTATCCTTCTTTTGCGTGAGTACGCTTCGCATTTTTTCCATACATACGAAGGATACTGCTAAAAGAATAACCGCGTAGAAAAAGTTTAATAATTCCCTTCCCCTATCAAAGGGCGCGGGAACCCTGTGTATTTCAACAAGTGCGTAATTTTCTACGATTGTAGAAACCAACCAAATGAACACGACTGCAACTAATAAGGTAGTTAGAATAGACAAGGCACTGCCGAGTATATCCATTTTCCCTTTTTGCCGTTTTAGCGGAAATTGCATTCGCATTTCATGCTTGAATAAAATTAAGAACTCTCTCATACAACTTTTGCCACCCTTTGAGTGATGGAAAGAAAATATTCTTCAAAATCCTTGCCGGTCTTTTTAAACTCAGCAATATCGAGTTCTTCCAAAATTACACCTTGGTCTATTATGTATACCCTGTTACATAACTTTTCTACTACGTCTAAGTTATGTGAAGAGAATAATACCAAATTGCCTGCTGCGGCGTGCTCTTTAAAGAATACCTTAACTTGGCTTGCCGTGTATGGATCAAGACCAACCATAGGCTCGTCAAGAATAAACACTCTGGGATTATGTATAAGAGCACCCATAAATGATATTTTTTGCTTCATACCGTGTGAGTATGATGAAATGGGATTATATATAGAATCGCCTAAAGCAAAAAGTTGTTGAAATCTATCTACCCTGGCCTTTCTGTCTTCTATGCTTACGTTATAAATATCCGCCATGAAGTTTATAAACTCAAAGCCCGTCATCTTTTCGAACAATACGTGCTCGTCACTTACGTAGCCAAAACTTCTTTTTGCATTTATTGAATCCGTTGCAAGGTCGTGGCCGTCTATCGTGATAGAGCCATCCTCATAAGGGTGCATGCCAGTAATACATTTAATCGTTGTGGACTTACCAGCACCGTTATGCCCTAATATACCTATAATCTCGCCAGCTTTACCAACGATGTTAATATCTTTTACCGTATAATCTGCCTTTGCCTCGTAACGCTTGCAAAGGTTATTAATTTCTATGAGCATACAGCCCTCCTTCATTAGTCAATGCTTAACAATAAAAAAACGCCACCCTTTATAAACTTACCTCATCAAATCACTCTCATATGCACGCGTGCGCACGCATAAGAGTAAAAAAGGGCAAGTGTCAAACGATTGCGTCCTACGTGGTGCAAAATCACACCACAAATTGCCTGACGGTTATCGCGCCAGGCTAAATATTAAATTTTTAAATTAGCAAAATTAAAAAAGATTTTTCTTGTTATAAAGGGGATTTTTTGTTCCTTTTCACATTCTGCGTTAACCATGCTGGCTAGCTCTTCTTTTTTGATAAAGGGCAAGAAAAACCTTCCTACCGCAACAGTTCCAATAAAGAAGAAAATAAGTGAAATTTCTATAATTAACAAGGTCCACGTCGTTATAATTCCAAATGCAACGGAAACGGATTTTGTTCCTAAAACTATATCCATTAGGTTGCGTACCGCTTGAATTTTTTCTTTAGAAAGTAATGAAAAACCTACCTTTTTAAGGAAACCTAACTGTGAAACGGCAAGAATAAATAGCCCTAAAATAAGCATTCCTATCAAGAATAACTTTAGGGCCCTTTTTACCCCATTTTCTAAAACGTTGCCCCAAGTGTTGGTTTTAAAACCTTGTTTTACCATCTTGGAAAAGTGATAGAAAAATAGGCAAAATATTAAGATGGTAACCGTTAAAAGTTTCATTATTACCTCAAAATATAAGCGCGGTGTTCTTGCATAAAACACCATAATCCGTAATCTTGCTTATATTATACAATATGCGTATATATATGTCAATTTTTTTTATGTGTAAATGAAAAATTTAGTGTTAAAATTGCAATAAATGTGAAAACTATGTGAAATTTAAGTGAGCGTTTTTTGTGAAATCAATCAAATTTCAAATTTTTGCACATTTAAAATATATGAGGTAAATAACTGTTAAATACTAAAAAATAATAGGTTTATGCATTTATATTTTTGTTAAAATCGACTTTTTTCGCAATATTTTTCTTTAACTTAAAGAGTAAATAAACTAATTCATAAATTACAAAAGAAACAACAAAAACAACGAAGCATTTTAACATTAGGTTTGGGAATGTTATAAATTTTGATAGAACAACGGCTACAGCCATATGTAATATGTAAACGTAAAAGGCGCCGTTCTTACCAACCCAACGGTAATACGCCGGGCAGTCTGCGTTTTTTATTCCCAAAAAGAATTGAAGCAAGCATACTTCTGCCAAAATACCGGTCATATACATTTCAAGTGAAATATATTCCGTTCTAATTAATTCATACTCAGGGATTTGCATAAAGAAAAAGAATATTCCTAGTGCCAAATATAAGTATTTATACCAGCTTTTTTTATGAAAATTTATTCTTGCAATCAAAAAGCCAAGTCCAAAGTTTGGCAAGCCTAAAAACCAAGCGTTTCTTGTGTATCGTATGGGCATATCCGTATTTTGTACAAGGTACATATACCCTGCAAAAAAGAAATATATTGCGAAGTTAACCGGCACTATTATTTTGTAATAATGGGTACGGTTAAAACGCACCAACAAATAATGCACCAACGAAATGATAAATAAAGCAATTAAAAACCAAAGTTGTGCGCCGGTATAGGTGATTGGGCGGTTTAAAAATACGAATTCTAAAAGAAAATCCTCATAAAAAAGAGTAGTAAAATAATAACCTACCCCCTTCCCTTCAACCAAGCAAAAAACAAAGTCGAAAATAATATATATCAAAAAGCCAACGATCATATATTTTGCCGTGCGCTTAATAAAGGAAATTGATTTTTCTTTAAGCTTTTGCGCATCAGCCGTATAATTAAAATAACCGCTTATAAGAAAAAACATTGGCACTGCTAAACGATAAAGGGGGAAATGAGAATAGGTTTCACCTGTTAAGTGTATTGCAATAACCAAAAAGCTTAAAAAGTATTTAAACAAGTCTAAGTAAACGTTTCTTTTGCTTGTTAACTGTTCCATTATTAACTCCTGTTAAAACTTTATAACTTTTAAAAAGTTACTTAAAATTAAAAAGATAGACTTTAATCTGTCTTTATGTGAGTAATTTTAAATTTTGATA
>JAZSMG010000111.1:0-3508 GCA_045535775.1 Christensenellaceae bacterium
ATGACGATATTCGATCTTTTATGAAATTCAAAATTAAAACATTCCTTGAATCATAGAGAGGCTTGAACAGGTTACACAAATACCAATTACAACACCAATAACAAGACTAGTAACAAAGCCGTGAATAGCACCACGTTTTGTTTCAGCCTTATCTAAACATAATGCAATTATTAATCCTGCCAACCCTACTATTAGGCCTAATAAAAAACCTGCACCATAAGAACCTTCATCCCTGTAGTCCATAATAATCCTCCTCATAAGTTAATTAGGAACATAATGTTCCGTAAATATACCTGTATTATACAGAACAAAATGTTCCATGTCAAGTAATTTGGAACATAATGTTCTATAATTTAAATATGAAAAACAAATTTGCAGAAAGAATTTACGAATTAAGACAAGAAAATAATTTATCAAGAGCCGAACTTGCGTTGAAATTAAATGTTTCCGTTAGGCTAATTTCCTATTGGGAAAACGGTCAACGCGAATGCGATTTTGATATGCTTATTAAAATTTCTGATTTATTTTTTGTTACTATTGACTACCTATTAGGAAAAAAAGATTATTAAAAAATTAAAAAACACACTACTTTTCTTTTAGATCGAAATTTAGTGTGTTTTTTGATATTTTTCATTTAAACATGTTTTCTTTGTTTTTTAAAAATCTTTCTAAAAAGCGGATGTTTTCTAATTCATTGAATGAGGTTGATGAAATGGCGTTATCTTTTATTTCAAAAATTTCCGCATCCGGAATGGCGCACATCACGGGAGAATGAGTGCAAATGATAAATTGACAGTTATGCTCTTTTGCAAACAACGCAATTCTATACGCCAAAACGTATTGATTGTAATAAGATAAAGCGGCTTCAGGTTCATCTATCAAGTAAAAACCGCCAGTCTTTAGCCTAGAAAGGAAAAAATCACAAAAGCCTTCCCCATGCGATTGCTGTGAAAGCACTCCCTTATACTGATTTTGCATTTCGTTTAGCGTTCTGTAATAAGGCATTAAGGCAAAGCCCTTTGCTTCATCACTTAAGGTAGGATCTGCCTTTATTTCTTCTATTTCCTTTAAGGTTTCATCCATAATCCTATCAAATTTATTGATATAGCGAATAAAGCTTTCTGCAGAAAAGTGCAAGGAAGTAGAAGGCTTTAGCTTTGAAAGGCGAAAATATTCATCTAAAGGGGTAAGCATATTATCACTATCGTTAAAAACGCAGTTCATTTGCGTTGCGATAATTTTTAAAAGGGTGGATTTACCGCTTCCGTTTTCGCCTGCGAATATGCTTATTGGCTTTGTAAAGGATAAGCCTTTAAAGTTTTTTATAAAGGGGGTAAAGGGGTAACCTTCCCCCTCTTTTATTTTCGTAATATTTTTTAAGTAAATCATTAGCCGTTGATTAGCTTCATGTTAACAACTATCATTTCTGATTCTGAAGCAGACATGATATTTTCCTTGCTTACGCCTATAAAGCCTTCGCCAAGCATTTCAAACACGTTACCGCTTGCGTTAAAGTTTGCAACCCTACCCTTGATTTCGCCCTTTTCTACCAAGAATGCAAGCATTACCGGCATACCGATTACACCTTCAGTAGTAATATCTCCGCCTGAAGAAATAGCAATCCAAATTGCCTTTTTATCGCCAAGAAGGGCTTTTAAGTTAGGCGCGGTGCTTTCTGCATATAAGCCGGGAACTGTAATAGAGGGAACGCCGTCGTAAGCGCCACCTGCCGTTTTAGAAAGGGGTAAGTTAAACATTGAAGCACTGTTTTTGCAGTTTAAAATATTCTTTAAAACACCTTTTTCTATTAAAGGCGCTCTGTAATTTTTTGCAATTTCGCCTTCGCCATCGTAAAAGGCTGCGCTACGGTTGGTTTTGGGGTTTCTATCTACAGATATACTTAGTTTTTCGTTAAATACCTTAGTGCCTGCTTTACCGCTAAATAAAGATCCGCCGGAAACGTAATATTCCGCAATAAAATCCTTAAAAATATGACCGCAAATATCATACGGCTCTAAAATAACGGGATATTCGCCGTCCGGTAAAACAACGGGCTCTGTGAAGAAGTTATCATGCAAAGCCTTAACGTCGCTAACGATTTTATCTTCTACCGATTTGCCGTATCTTCCAACGCTTGCGCCGTAATATGCGTCTGCTATGTTAGAAGAGTCTTTATCTTTAACCTGAAAGAAAATTGATAAATTAGAGTTTTTAAAAGCAAGCTCCGTTTCTGCGCTATTTGAATAACTTCCTGAGTTTTCGGTTAAACGAACCTTACCGTTAACTAAAAATCTGGGGCAAGCGGTAGCAACCTTTTTAGCCACTCTTTTTGCAACTGAAAGGATTTTTTCCTTTTCTACAACAGGTTTATCGTTAATAATCTGCTTTTTTACACCTGCGTTAAGGGTTGAGTTATATGGAATGCCACTTGCTAGCTTTGCTATAGCTTGAGCTTCTAACTCTGCCATATCAACCTCGCCTAAACCACCGGCAACGCCTATCTTTCCCTCTTTATAAACGCGAACCGTTCTGTTGCTTTCATCTATTTCACGGAAGGAATCAACCTTGCCGTCCGTTATATTTAAAGTTATTTGACTGCTTTTTCTTACGATATATTCTTTATTCATAATTCACCTCTACGCTTACTGAACGAACATTTTTGATACTCTTACGTAAGGACCGCCAAAGCCAACGGGAAGGCTTGACTGTTCGTTTTTACCGCATCCGCCCATAACGAAGCTCATAAATTCTACTTTATCAGATAAGCCGTCTATAAGCCCTAAGGTTGTGAATACGTCCCCTGAAATTACGCTTATTTTTACGGGGCGAGTTATCTTTCCGTCCACTATTTCATAAGCAACGTGGGGCGCAATAGTAAATTTACTCATACCGGAGCCGTGCTTTACACTCTTAATATAATAACCGAATTTCACACCTTCAAATAGTTCTTCTTTGGTTAATTCGCCCTTTTCTATATAGGTGTTGGTCATACGAACGATAGGTTCAAAGGTGCAATCTACCGCTCTAGCGTTACCGGTAACCTTTTCGTTTAAGTATGCAGAGGTTTGCGCATTATGTAATCTACCTGCTAAAACACCCTTTTTAATAAGGTAATTCTTGCGAGCGTGCGTGCCTTCGTCGTCATAGGGAACGTAACCGCTACCAACGTTTTTACCGCAATCCACTATTGAAAGCAAGGGGGATGCAACCGCTTTGCCAATTTGCCATTCACGGCGAATGCCTTCGTCTGCAAGCATAAAGTCCGCTTCCGATTTATGACCGAATGATTCGTGAGCAAAAATACCGGTGGCTTCAGGCGATAAAATAACGGGATATTCGCCCGGAGTAACCGCAACGCCTTCCTTTAAACAGGTTATTTGTTCCTTTAAAGACTGTAAAATGGCATTCTTTTTACCCTTTAATTTAGAAAATTCCGTTTCGCCAAACTGTTGGTGAGCTTGTAAAAAATCGCTACCGTTTGTTAGCGTACAAGAAAGGGAAATTCCGC
>JAZSMG010000013.1:0-9167 GCA_045535775.1 Christensenellaceae bacterium
TTCTGCATTTTTTAAGAATACAAAACGCACTTAACTGATTACTTTAAACAAGTTAAGTAAAAAATCACCAATCTTGCTTGATGTTGGTTTTAACGTCGTCATAATAATCAAAATAACGGCGTTTAAAATCCTCCCTTTCGCGTTTCTTTTGAGCAGGGGTTTTAGGCGTAGGCTTGAATGGCTTTTTAACTTCCTTATTAGAAGCATCATTACCACTTTCTGCGCCGTTTACGGTTGTTTTTTGTTCTTCCATATAAAATCTCCGCAAAAACAATTAGGCGAATTGCATTGCAATCCGCCACGAAAAAAGCAAAATTATTATTTATTAGTTGTTTTCTTCGTTGTGTTCTACAACGGCTTTGCCGTTATAGTAACCGCAGTGGGGGCAAACCTTGTGTGCTTGTTTGCTTTCGTGGCACTGAGGGCATTCAACAAGCGTGGGCATAGTAGCCTTGTAGTTGCTTGCAAATCTCTTATTTCCTCTCTGTTTAGAAACCTTTCTCTTGGGAACTGCCATTTGTATACACCTCTCTTTTGATTATTTTTAATTATTACCGTGACCGCAATCGGTTTGATTAAGGTTTGCACCGCATACCGGGCAAAGACCTTTACAATCTTCTTTACAGTAGACTACAGTCGGCTGGCTAATGATTATTGCTTCGTTTACGCACGAAGTCAAATCAACTTTTCCGCTTTTATATAAGTAAGCATCCTCTTCTTCATAGAGGCTGAACTTAACCGAAAAGGAGTGATTTACCTTACCTTCAGCACGCTCTAAGCATCTTGAGCAAGCACAGGAAATGCAGTAAGATAAATCGATATCCGCATAAACGTCCTTCCCCTCTAGCGTAACGAAAGCGTTAACACCAACCGTGCCCTTAAACTTAGCATCGGGAAGGGATATAATAAGTTCTTCCGGGGCAGAATAATCAAAGTTAAATTCTGCGCTAAGAAGCCCTTCTTGTTTCATTTTTAAAAGATCAATAATCATAGCAAAATGACACAACCATTCGTCGTGCGGGTTCAATTATACAGTAAATTAATTTATATGTCAAACAATTTTGAGCAAATTAACGGAATTTTGCACTTGTTTTATGCAAAATTCCGCCATATTTAACTATTTTACGCTTTTTGCAAGTTCTGCAGTGTCTCTTGCGATAACAAGTTCTTCGTTTGTGGGAATGATAAGAACCTTAACTCTGCTACCTTCACCGGTAATATCACAAATACCGCCGGTGGGATGAGCGTTCTTTTCTTCATCAATTACAACGCCCATATATTCAAGCTCGCTTGCTACCATACGTCTTACGTTAGCATCGTGTTCGCCGATACCTGCGGTAAATACGATACAGTCAACACCGCCCATAGCAGCAGCGTAAGAGCCAACGTATTTCTTGCAAGAATAACCGAATATTTCAAGAGCTAAAGCAGCGCGGTGATTACCTTCGCTTGCGGCGCTTGATAAATCTCTGAAGTCGCTTGATACTCCGCTTACACCGCTAACGCCTGACTTCTTATTACAGATAGTAATAAGCTCTGAAATACCAACGTTAAGCTTGCCTGCAAGGTATTCTAAAATAGCGGGGTCGATATCACCGCATCTGGTACCCATGGGAACACCGCCAAGTGGGGTGAAGCTCATAGAGGTATCAACGCACTTACCGTTCTTAACGGCAGCGATAGAAGAACCGTTGCCAAGGTGGCAGGTAATAACCTTAAAGCCATTTTCAGGATTTACGCCAAGATATTTAGCAGCTTCGCTTGATACGAAACGGTGGCTAGTGCCGTGGAAGCCGTATCTACGAATCTTGTAATCGGTATAATATTCATAAGGAAGAGCAAAGATAAACGCCTTTTCGGGCATGGTTGCGTGGAAAGCGTTATCAAAGGTTGCTACCATGGGAACGTTGGGCATAATTGCCTTGCACGCATTAACACCCATGATGTTTGCAGGCTGATGAAGGGGTGCAAATTCAATATTGCTTGCGCAAACGTCCATAACCTCATCGTCAATTAAAACTGAACAGTCGTAAGCACCACCGCTGTGAACTATTCTGTGACCTACAGCGTCAATTTCATCCATAGACTTGATTGCACCGTGGTTTTCATCTACTAAAGCGGCTAAGGTAAGCTCTATAGCAGCCTTATGGTCCGGCATGGGGGAAGTAATGGTAACCTCCTTGCCGTTTGCTTTATGCTTTAAGAAAGAGCCTTCTAAACCAATTCTTTCACAACCACCCTTTGCGATTGCCTGTTCGGTTGCCATATCAATAAGTTGATACTTTAGTGAAGAGCTACCTGCGTTGATAACTAATACTTTCATTTTTATATATCTCCTTTTTTTTGCAAATTATAATGATTACTGAGCTTGAAGAGCGGTTAAAGCTACCGTTAGCACGATATCTTTTGTTTTATAACCTCTTGATAAGTCGTTCATGGGCTTTGCAAAGCCTTGACAAACAGGACCTACTGCCATAAATCCGCCAAGACGTTCTGCGATTTTGTAGCCGATATTACCAGCGTCTAAGTCAGGGAAAATAAGAACGTTTGCTTGACCTGCAACGGGTGAGTTGGGTGCTTTTGACTTAGCAACTGAAGGAACGATTGCAGCGTCAAACTGAAGCTCGCCGTCTATGTTTAATTCGGGAGCGATTTCGTGAGCCTTTGCAACAGCAGCGGCTACTTTGTTAACGTCATCGTGTTTTGCGCTTCCCTTGCTAGAGAAAGAAAGCATTGCAACCTTAGGATCTAAGCCTGCAAGAGCTTTTGCGTTTCTTGCTGCAGATACTGCGATGAATGCAAGCTTATCTGAATCGGGATTAGGTTCTAATCCGCAGTCAGAGAAGATGAACGCGCCGTCCTTACAGTATTGGTTACCCTGTTCGGGAGCAATCATAAGGAAAAAGCTTGATACTAGGGGAACACCGGGCGCGGTTTTAATGATTTGTAGGCCGGGGCGAAGGGTGTTCGCCGTTGAGTGGCATGCGCCTGATACTAAACCGTCTACGTCGCCTGCTTTTAACATTAAAGTACCAAAATAGGTGCTTTCGCTTGCCGTTTCAAGCGCTTGCTCCATAGTCATACCCTTAGACTTGCGAAGCACGTATAAAAGCTCTGCGTATTCTTTTAGCTTGGGACTGGTTTTGGGGTTAACGATTTGAATACCGGTAAGATCAACGCCGGGGTTTTCTGCCTTGATTTGCTCTTCGTCGCCAAGTAAAACGATTTTAGCAATCTTACGGCTTACGATTTCAGAAGCGGCGGTAACCACTCTTTTATCCTCACCCTCGGTTAAAACAACGGTTTTGTTAAGCGCTGATGCGTTTGCAACTAATTTGTTAATAAGTTCAGACATAACTTTCTCCTTATTCCTTGTAAAAAGTTGAATTTTTTTACGTTTTGTTGTATTATTGTTACGGTAGGAAAAAATTTACTTATTCCTCCGCACCCATTATTATAAGTCTATTATAAAATAAATTACGCAAAATGTAAATAAAAAAGAGGTATTATTTTGAAAATCGGGTTGACTATTTGCGAATATAACCCCTTTCACAACGGGCATCTGTATTCTATTTCGCAAATAAAAGAACAACTTAATCCCGATGCTACCGTGGTTATTATGAGCGGTAACTTCACCCAGCGCGGTGAAATTGCCGTTATGCATAAATACCAAAGAGCAAAGCATGCGATTATGGCGGGGGCCGATATGGTTATTGAGCTACCAACCATTTTTGCAACCGCGCCCGCAGAAATATTTGCTAAAGGCGCAGTTAAGCTTTTAAGCTCTTTAAAGGGGGAAAAGCATCTTTGCTTCGGTATTGAAAGCGGGGATAAAACGGGGCTTTTAGCAACCGCAACCGCCCTATCTTCAGAAAGTAAGGAATTTAAAAAGCTGGTTAAGGAGTTTTTAAAGGAAGGCGTTTCCCTGGCAAAGGCAAAACAGCTTGCACTTGAAAAGCTTAACCCACCCGATATAGACCTTGGCTTTACCCTTTCGCCAAACAACATACTAGCCCTTGAATATACTAAGTCTATAATTGAAGAGGGCTATTCAATGGATATCTTACCAATCTTAAGAAGGGGTACGGGGTATAAGGATAAGAGTGCAAAGGAAAATATTGCATCAGCGTTGGGTATTCGCGCCCTTATTGAAGAGGGTAAAGTTAAAAAGTGCAAGGGGCTAACCCCCGATTACGTTTACGAAGACCTACCCAAAGCTCTACCCAACGTTAGCGACGCCGTTATGATTGCCCTTAACAAAGCAACTAAGGAAGAATTAAGCCAAATAACCGACTGCACTGAAGGGCTTGAAAATAGAATTAAGGCACACTTAAAGGACTGCTTTGAGCTTAAAGAGCTTATTAATAAAATTGCAACCAAGCGCTACACCGCAACTAGGATTTCCCGTATTACCCTTTCTGCACTACTTGGAACAAGCGACGCGTTTATGCGTAAATGCTTAAAATCCTCTTTATATCTAAAGGTGCTTGCAATTAACGAAGATAGATTAGACTTGCTTTCTTCGCTTAGCGGGGAACTGCCCTTTATTATGCGAAAGAGTGATACTGCAAAGCTTTCTAACGTGGCGTTAAAATGCTTTGAGTTAGACGTTAAGGCTAACGATATTTATAATCAAATTACCAAAACAAAAACCAACGAATTTGAAACAAAAATTGTAAAAGTGGGGTTATAAGGCGATTATCGCCAAGTTCAAAGATGAAAACTCTATGCGTTACAGGTCACCGCCCAGATAGCTTGCCTTGGAAAAAGAACACCGAAAGCTCACTGTGTAAGGACTTTTTACTAACCTTAAAAGAGAATATTAAATTTGCAATTTCAAACGGCTACACTCACTTTATTGCAGGGGGCGCGCTTGGGGTTGATACCCTGTTTGCATTAACCGTTATAGAGCTTAAGGCAGAAGGCGAAAATATTACCCTTGAAATTGCCGTTCCTTGCAAAACTCAATCAAAATCCTGGAGTGAAGCGAATAGAAATCTTTACGATTATATTCTTTCTAAGGCAGACGAGGTAACCTACCTAGCAGAAAATTATTACGTTTTTTGCATGCAAAAGAGAAATGAATATATGGTTAATAAAAGCGACTGCGTTCTTTGCTGTTACAACGGCAAAAAAAGCGGTGGAACTTATAACACTATAAAGCTTGCCCAAAGAATGAACAAAAAGCTTCTTCACGTGCAGATTTGTGAAGAGCCTAAAAACGGCGGAAATCAAATAATTATGTTTTTAGATAAAATCGTTTAAATTAATTATAACTAAACGCAAGCATTAAAACCGACCGCTTGCAAAACAAAAAATTTAAAAAATACAAAAAAGTGCCGATATAACGCGATTATCGGCACTTTTTGTTTATTACTTATTCACTTTTTAGTTAATTTGTAGCAAATATTAAAACTGTAGCAACTTTTATTTTTTATCCTTAATTCTTAGTAAGTTTGAAGCACATATGATGAAAATTATATAGTCTATTATCATTTAATTCAGCTTCAATCCAACCTTTGCTGTATCCTGCATAATACAGTGTATGATTTTCAAAATCAACTAAAAACAATGCATACACCCCACCTCCTTCATAGCCCCATCCTTTAGTTAGTACTTTCATAAATCTAAATAATACCGGTTGTTCATCATAAATACCAAAATGATAACTGCCGAAATCGGGAAATAATGATCCATACTTTTCTTCCTGTTCTGGAGTTATTATAATATAACCTAATGGAGTTAATTCTTCTTTCCCTTCGATACGATTAACTGAGGAAATGGTGATTTTGCGAGCACCATCTTCTAAAGTAGTAAATTCACTTTCAGTTTTAAAGGGGTTTAATTTTTCAAAAAAATTTAAACCTTTCAAAAATCCTTGAGTTTCCCAATCTTCTTGATTAGCAAATGCCACTTCTGGCAGGGCTTCAAAAGTATATCCCTCAACTTCCGGAATAAGGGCATCTGCTTGTTCTTTTCTTTGCCTTTCAATTTCTAGGAATTCTTGAAGTTCTTTTTCATTTGTATAGGCTACAAAAGATAAAAAGCACCCTGAACAACAAGAAAAGATAACAAAAGTTAAAAAGAAAGTTAAAATTTTAAATATAGCAAACTTTTTCATAATTTTCTTCCTTTTTTGTTTTTATGCCACTATTTTATCATAGGTATAGCTATATGTCAATAGCAATTTTTTAAAAAATTTGGTAATTTAAAGAGATTCTTCGATTGCGCATTTGCTCCGCTTAGAATGACTAATATAGCTTATAGATTCTATCGTTTTCTTGCGAAAACTCCAGAATGACAATAATAGGCTTAGAATGACTAATATAGCTTAGAGACTCTTCGACAAACTCAAATGACAAATATTGGTAAGAGCTTATTCAACAGACTCAAAATGACTAATCGATGTGAGATTCTATCGTTTGCTAGCGCAAACTCCAGAATGACAAGTATTTGTTTTTGTCACTCAGTAATTAATTTTTTTGTACAAATTTTTCAACCAATTTCCAAGAATGACAAATAATATATAAACATTAAAAAATACAAAAAAATAAAAGCATCAGTTACGCTTAAAAAAGTGTTTACTGATGCTTTTTTATTGTTATTTTTTATTAAAAAGTGGACTATAGCGCGATTATCAGCTATTAAATAGCATTTTTGCAAAAAATGCGGAGCGTGAATCGCTGGAGTGTTCACCCTTGATTTCTATTCCGTTTTCTATTTGCTTACGGCTTATTTTTACACTTTCACCCAAGCGTAATTCGCCGGTGAAGAAAATTTCAAAACGGGAAATATTAGCTATTTTTAAATAGTATTCTTCTGGCAAATTATCAAAGGCTAGCTCACCGTATCTAAAGTTATTAACGTGGTTAAAGCTATCTATCCAAGAGGGGCGAACGGCAATTTCTTCAGAAAACTCAAACTCGCCGTTTATTACCGCCTTGCTTTGGGCGGTAAATAACTCTTCCCCTTCCGGTAGATTTAACTGGTCGTAAACAGTTCTATCCATGCAAATTCTTCTTTTGTTTAAATCTATTAAAGAAGAAAAAGAACATGCAACGGCAACAACTTCGTTTTGCTCGTTGGTAATTTGAAATTCCCTGCGGAATATTATTCCTTTTTTATGAGTATGCCAAGTGCTAATATTAATAACGCTACCCTCTTTTACCGGTTTATAAATTTCTACAGAAAGAGATAAAAGAATCCACGTTACGTTAAATCTTGTAATCATTTCGGGTACGGATAACCCTATTCTTCTAAGTTCTTTTTCGGTTGCGGTTATTATTGCCCTTTGATATCCCATAGGGGTTAATGAGCCCTCTTTATTAAGAACGCAAACCTCAACCTCGTATGGGTAAGTAGATTTTTCACTCATGTTTACACCTTGTTATTTTATTAAAAAGTTAGTCTATAGCTTGATTATTAGCTATTTTAGTTGTTTTCATAAGACCAAGAAGTAATAAGATAAATACCGGTATTCTGCGTTTCTTCATAGGTAACGAATATCTTTTCGCCTGCTTTAATAAATAGCGCGCTTTCATCCTTTGCAATACTTAGCTTATAGTATACCTTGTTACCGTTTTCTTCCGCTTCATAGAAGAATACGGTGTTACCGTCTATAACAGTTTCTTTTACCGAAAGCACGGTTATTTCCTTCTTTTCCGATAAGTTAACGGACTCATCTAAAAGCCCTTTTTTAATTAGCATTTCTTTATAAGCTTCAACGGCTTCTTCTTGGGTGTTACCGGTTGCAATAATATTACTGTAATCTTCTACGTTTACAAGACAATGCATTTTAACTATACCTGAAGAATCCTTAAGCACCATTATATAGGTTGCCTCGCCGTAAAGGTTAACCAAGGCGGGGAAAGCCGCTTCGTAACGCATATTTTGAACTTCGCCCTCTGCAGCTTCCATAGCGGCGTGCTCTGATGCGCCTATTACGGGATAATACTTATAATTTCCCGTTCTTGCATTGGTTAATATGAAGCCGATATTACTTTCGTCCCCAGAAACTGAGGTTACGCCTGTAAAATACCAAACGTCATCCTTTAAGGTTAAGTAGCCGTAATCGTCTGTGGTTTGCTTACAGCCCTTGTTACCGATAACGCTGTTTAGATAGCCACCTGAAAGAGTTCCGTGCCAATTGTATTTTTGGGTTGCAACGTCGCCGTCATAAACGATATCTACCCATTGGGGTATTTCCCCTATGGCGTAAATTTCGCTTTCGCCCGTGCAGGGGTTAAATATAATTGCTTCCTTTACGTCTTTAGCGCCAAAAACGCCAACTCTTGGCTTAAAGCAAGGAACTATATAGAAGGGATTTCCGTTATCATCAACCTCAAAGCGGGGCTCGCCTAATATTTTAGTGGGATAACTAAAACGTAGCTTTCGGTTTAAATTTTCGCCAAAAAAAGCGCTTTTTGCATACTTTAACGGCGATTTAAACTCTATATATTGCGCATCGTTACTAACTGCGGGGTCTACCATAATATAACCGGGTATGCCCTTATTTTTATTACCTATCCACTTAAAGAAGTCCTCGTATTCTAAAACGGCAACCTTTTTAGGGCTGTTGTTAAAGTTGATTTGATTATACTGCTCTGAAACGGTGTACTGAGAAACGAATTCTTCTAACGAGCCAAGCTTTTTATCGCCCAGTTTTTGCGCAGAAGCGGTATCCATAAGCGCAATATTGGTTACGTTAGTGGTTTTGGGCATATCAACCTCAAACACGCTTTCTTCAACGGTGATAACGCTTGCATAAGCACGTGCATTAAATAAGGTTGAAGAAATTATTAAACCGATTATTAAAAACGCAATAGGTGCTAACGCAATAAAGGAAAGCTTTTTAAACTTAACCTGACCGTTAAAGGGTACTGAGTTTTTCTTTATTTTTACACCCCTACTATTTAGCGTGACGCTTAAAGAGAAAGGCAAGGTATATATAAAAATTAGAAAGGATAAGAAAACCCAAAAGCCTTCATTTTGCAAATTGATTGCAGGTAGAGTTATATAATAAGCTAAAAATGCAATTAAAGTAATAGCTAAATAAGCTACAACGTATTTTATGATTTTTTTATTCATGATTTTCTCCTAAAAAGCGCCCTATAAGCGCGTTAACAGCACTTTTGAGCGCAGGGAGCGACCTTGTTGGTCGCAGGAAT
>JAZSMG010000119.1:0-8577 GCA_045535775.1 Christensenellaceae bacterium
ATATAATGCAATAAACAGCGGTGCAACGGTAATTTGTAAAACGCAGTTAACCGAAAGCGCGCAGTTTTTTAAGGAAAAGAATATAGAGGTTAAATACCTTGATGATATTTACCGTTCTTCACGCAATTTTGATACCTTGAGTAAAAAGCTTGCAAGTGCAGTTTTAAAGGAAAGTAAAGCGCAAAACGTGGTTTACTGTGTAGACGGCAGTGTTGCAGATGATAATTCTTGTGCAATTATTTTAAAAAGGCGCAAAAACGTTGACGTAATAGAGGGTGTTTCGCATACCTTAAGCGTTCTTTCACGCTTGCAAACGCGCGGTGGATATACTGCAATGTCTGCTTATTCACCTGAAAAATTCACAACCTCAGTGTTGCGCCCCTTCGTGCTTTACGATATAGATAGTTATTTTATCTGTGCAGAATGGAAGCTTCGTTTAACGGATGCATTCGGTGATGAAGCCCCTGCGATTTTATATATCAACGGCAAGGCGGAAAAAATAAGCCTGTATCAAATGGATATGTATAGCGGTTACGATTATCGCACCGTTTTGGTTGTTTTAGAGGAGCATTTTACCAAAAAACAGAGATTTTGCGTTGACGACTTATTTGATATAGTAGTTGCATTGCGCTCTGAAAACGGTTGCCCTTGGGATAGGGCGCAAACAAGGGAGTCCATTCGTAAGGATTTACTTGAGGAATGTTACGAGCTTTACGATGCAATTGAGCGCGGTGACGTTGCCGGTATAACTGAAGAAACGGGCGACGTTTTACTTCAGGTAATTTTTCATTCAATATTTGGTGAAGAAAGTCATCAGTATAACAGAACGGATATCATAACTGAAATTTGCTCAAAGCTTATAACCCGTCATTCGCACGTATTCGGTAACGATAGTGCAAAAACGGATAAAGAGGCGCTTTCCGTTTGGGAAAAGAATAAGACGGTTGAAAAGGGTTTTGAAACCGCAAGCGATTATATAGAAAGCGTACCAAAGGCATTCCCTGCAATTATGCGCGCGCAAAAGGTACAAAAGCGCGCCGCTAAAAACAACTTTGATTTTTCTTCGGTAGAGCAGGTTTGGGCTAAACTAGAAGAGGAAAAGCAAGAACTATTAGACGCCGCTTCATCAAAAGAAGCAGTATTTGAAGAAATAGGCGATTTACTGTTTACAATAGTTAACCTTGCGCGCTTTTATTCAGTTAACGCAGAAGAGGCTTTAAATGCTTCCACCCAAAAATTTATAAACCGCTTTAAGCGCTTAGAAAGTGCAATTATGAGTAGCGGTAAAGATATGAAAAATATGACTGAAGAAGAACTTGATCAGGTGTACAATGAAATTAAAAAGTCTTGATATAGGTCGATTAACGGCACAAAACAACCTTGTTTTAGCGCCTATGGCAGGATATACGGACTTTGCCTTTCGTTCCCTATGCTTCAAGCTTGGTGCAGGCTTTTGCGTAACGGAAATGGTATCTGCTAAGGGCTTGATATACAAGAATGAAAACACCAAGGATTTACTCACTAAAGCTAAAAACGAAAAGCTTTTAGCCGTTCAGCTTTTTGGAAGAGAGCCCGATATTTTACGAAGAGCTTGCGAAAGTGAAGAGCTTAGCGGTTTTGAAGTAGTGGATATAAATATGGGTTGCCCGGTTAACAAAATTTACTCTAACGGTGAGGGAAGCAGACTCATGGAAGAGCCCGAACTTGCCGAAGCGATAGTAAAAGAATGCGTTAAGTCGGGAAAGGTTATAACCGTTAAATTTAGGGCGGGAATAAAGGAAGATAACCTTTTAGCGGTTGATTTTGCAAAGCGAATGGAGCAGGCTGGCGTAAGCTTAATAACGGTGCATGGCAGAACGCGTGAGGGTATGTATAGCGGGCCCGTTCATTACGGCGAAATAGCAAAGGTAAAGCAGTCCGTTAAAGTTCCCGTTATAGCAAACGGCGGTATTTTACCGTTGAAGATGCTGAAAATATGATGGAGCTAACCGGTGCGGACGGCGTTGGCTTAGCAAGGGGCGCACTTAGTGATCCCTTACTTTTTGCAAAGCTTTCTAGCACTCAAACTAATATGAGTATTAAGGATTGCGCCTTTTATCTTATGGATTTAAGAACACAAAGGGAAAGCGATATTTTAGTAGCGCACGCAATGCGTAAGTTTTGCGTTCAGCTTTTAAAGGGCGTAAGGGGAGCGCGTGAGGCAAAGCTAAAGATATTTGAAGCAGACTCCACCCAAGAAATTAAAGATATTCTTTCAAGCGTATTGTAACAGTTAAAATTTAATAAAAGGTTAAGAGGTTTTAAACTTGTGTTAGGATGTTTTTCTAAATTGTTTAAAACCTCTTTTTTCACCTAAAATTTTAATAGCGAATATAATGCTTTGGGGGTGCGTGTATGAAGATTAGAGTTATAGGTGAAAATAAAAAATATCAAAAAGAGGATTGCGTAAACGTAATACCCTTTGGTAAAATTGAGTGCATAGATTTCAGAAGGCAAATCAACGGAAGCGGTAAAGAGCTTGTTCGGCTTGGTAAATTAGCAGAAAGGCTTGGCGGAATTACCCTTGTTGGCGCAGAAAGCGATAACTGCGGGATGAAGAAAAAAAGCGTGTTTGTGTTTGAAGGCTCAAAGCTTATTTCCATTTGCGATATGAACGAATATCAAGAAAAATACCTTTCTTCATACGGCTTTAAAAGCATAGAATTCAAGGGTAAAAAAATTGGAGTTTTAGTGGATAAAGATATCTATTCTCCAAGTGCGGTAAAGGCGCTTTGTTTAAACGGTGAACACGCGATAATCAACCTATACGCGGGCTTATTGCCACAAAAGGCATTTGTTGGTTGTGAATTTTATTCCTATGTTTACGGCATAGATTTTATTTGCATTTCGCAAAATAAATCAAAGGGATTTAACGCAAAAGGGGAAGAGATTTTGATGACTGAAGGCGAGGCAAATTTTTCCTTTGAGGGCGTGTTTAGAGAGGTTAGAAAAAAAGAGCGGGGTAACGTATAAAAAATATTGCTAAAAGGGGTATTGAGGTTCCCCCTTATTTGTTTATTCATAAACAAAAAAATATTAGCTAGTTTTAATGAAGGGCAATAATTGCTTTACAAAGGAATAACTTTTTTGTATAATTAAGGGGTTAAAAAAGTTTTACCATAGGTAAAAAGGAGACAGTATGGCTGAAAGATTAGTCGGAACAGTTTCAAGAGGAATTCGTGCGCCCATCATTAGGGAAGGGGACGACATAGCTCAAATAGTAGTAGATAGCGTAATAAACGCTGCCGATAGCGAAGGTTTTGCATTGCGCGATAAGGACGTAATTGCAGTAACGGAAGCGGTAGTTGCAAGAGCGCAAGGTAACTACGCAACGGTGCAGGATATTGCAAACGACGTTAAGCAAAAATTCGGTGATAAAACGGTTGGCGTAATTTTTCCCATACTTTCAAGAAATAGGTTTGCCATTTGCTTAAGGGGTATGGCTATGGGCTTAAAGAAAATAGTTTTAATGCTCAGTTATCCGTCAGACGAGGTTGGTAACCACTTAGTTAGCATAGACGATCTTGATGAAAAGGGTGTTAACCCTTGGAGTGACGTGTTAACCGAAGGCCGTTATCGCGAGCTTTTCGGTTACAAGAAGCACACCTTTACCGGTGTTGATTACGTTGCTTATTATAAAGAGCTAATCGCTTCTTGTGGGGCGGATGTTGAAATAGTATTTGCAAACGATTGCAGGGCTATTTTGGATTATACCGATTGCGTTATAAACTGCGATATTCACACCCGCAAGCGTACCAAACGCATTTTAGAGCAAAAGGGCGCAAACGTATTTTCTTTAGATGAAATTTTAACCACCCCCGGTTCTCTTGGCGGATACAACGCTGAATACGGCTTACTCGGCTCTAACAAGGCAACGGAGGATAAAATTAAGCTCTTCCCCCGCGATTGCCAAGCGGTTGTTGATAAAATTCAAGAGGGTATACTTCAAAGAACGGGCAAAAAGGTAGAGGTTATGGTTTACGGTGACGGCGCGTTTAAAGATCCCGTTGGTAAAATTTGGGAGCTAGCCGATCCCGTCGTTTCCCCTGCATACACCCAAGGCTTGACCGGTAGACCTAACGAGGTTAAGCTTAAATATTTAGCAGATAACGACTTTGCTCATTTGAAGGGTGAAGAGCTAAAAAATGCTATTAAGGGATATATTAAGAACAAGGAAAGTGACTTAGTTGGCTCTATGGCTTCACAGGGCACTACACCCCGCCAGTTAACCGACTTAATAGGCTCTCTTTGCGACCTAACCTCCGGTAGTGGCGATAAGGGAACGCCCATAGTTTTAGTTCAAGGATATTTTGATAACTATACCGAATAGCAATCACCAATTAAATGCTTGCGTTATAAAAATTAGAAAAACAGATGAAATATAAAGGAAGGTAAATAAAAAATGGCTGAATTTTTGGCGGGTTTAAAGAGAACGGATTATTGCGGTTCGTTCAGAATGGAATCTTGCGGTAAAGAAGTAGTTGTAACCGGTTGGACGCAAAAAAGAAGAAATCTTGGCAGTCTAATTTTCGTTGATTTAAGGGATAGAACGGGTATCGTTCAGGTAGTATTTGACGAAACCTGTGATAAAGCAGTATTTGAAAAGGCAGAGCTTATTCGTTCAGAATTCGTTCTGGCGGTAAAGGGCGTAGTTCGCGAGCGTTCTTCAAAGACAAATAAAATTGCTACCGGCGAAGTAGAAATTTTAGCAAGCGAGCTTAAGATTCTTTCAGAAGCAGACACCACTCCCTTTGAAATATTAGACGATACCAACGCAAACGAAGCGCTAAGACTTAAATACAGATATTTAGACTTACGCCGTCCTTCACTTCAAAACAAATTAATCGTAAGAAACAAAATTTCCAAGGTAACCCGTGACTATCTTGATGAAAACGGCTTCTTAGAAATAGAAACTCCCTTCCTTGGTAAATCTACCCCCGAAGGAGCAAGAGACTATTTAGTTCCTTCAAGAATCCACGAAGGATGCTTCTATGCGTTACCTCAATCCCCCCAAATTTATAAACAGCTATTAATGATTTCCGGTATGGATAGATATTATCAGCTTGCAAAGTGCTTCAGAGATGAGGACTTAAGAGCAAACCGCCAGCCTGAATTCACTCAAATAGACTTAGAAATGAGCTTCGTTGAAGACGAAACGGACGTAATGTATCCCGTTGAAGGCTTAATCAAGCGCGTATTCAAGGAAACGCTTGGCTTAGACCTTGGCGAAGGACATTTTAGAACTATGACTTACGAAGAAGGTATGAATAAGTACGGCTCTGATAAGCCTGATACCAGATTCGGCATGGAGCTTAACGATATTTCAGATTGCTTTAAGGATAGTGAGTTTGCAGTATTCAAAAACGCTTTAAGCGTTGGCGGAAGCGTGCGTGCTATTAACGCGAAGGGCTTTGCAGATAAGCTTTCAAGAAAGGATTTAGACGCGCTTGTTGAATTCGTAAAAACCTTAGGCGCAAAAGGTCTTTGTTGGGTTACCCACAAAACGGGTGAGGGCTTAAAGTCTTCTATTATGAAGTTCTTAAGCGAAGAGCAAATTGCTAAGTTCAGCGAAATTTGTAACTTTGAAGAGGGCGACGCATTATTTATCGCCGCAGATAAGAACACCACCGTATTCAACACTCTTGGCGGTTTACGTTTACACCTTGCTGAAAAGTTCGATCTTATTGATCCCAACAGTTACGATATTTTATGGATTACCGACTTCCCCATGTTTGAATACAGCGAAGAGGAAGATAGAATCGTTGCAGTTCACCACCCGTTCACAGCTCCCAAAACGGAAGATATTCCCTTGCTCTTTACAGATCCTTTAAAGATGCACGCAAAGGCTTACGACTTAGTAATTAACGGTCAGGAAGCAGGTGGCGGTTCAATAAGAATTCACTCACGCGAACTTCAAAAACAGGTATTTACCGCTCTTGGTTTAAGTGATGAAGTTATTAGACGTAAGTTCGGTTTCTTCGTTGACGCATTCAATTACGGAACGCCCCCTCACGGCGGTCTTGCATTAGGCTTAGATAGATTAGTTATGCTTATAACCAAGTGTGATTCTATTAAAGAAGTTATCGCATTCCCCAAGGTACAAACTGCGTCTTGCTTAATGAGTGAAGCTCCTTCTACCGTAGAAGATAAACAGTTAGAAGAGCTATATTTAACCGTTAATAAAAGTGAAAAATAATTAATAAAAAGCTAAAAAGGAAGTAGTTTTTTCTACTTCCTTTTTTCATTTAAACTAAAAAAGAAAACTGCCTTACCGTTTGCGGTAGGGCAGTTTTATTTGTTAATATTGTTAAAAGTTAGCCTATAGCGCGATTAACGCGGGCTTATGGTGCGTTTTTTCTTGTTAAAAACATACTTTTTCTCGAAGAAAATAACGGTTACCGTAACGGCGATTGTAAGAAGTAAAATAACTGCAACGCGCTTGTTTGTAAGAGCACCTCTTTTTTGAACGTCCGCCTTTAAAATATAGCCAACCTTTTCGCCATGAACAACCTTATAGCAAGAATCGTACTCATCCGTAATAATAATTTGAGTGTGAGCGGGAAGGCTTTCTAAACTCTGTGTGCAAGCCTCGTCGCTATAAAGCGTAACCGTTTTGTTGGTTATGTTAGCCGTTTTAAAAGAGTTATATTCGGGTAACTTATTTAATGCAGAAACTAAAAAGCTTGTGGGAATGTAGCCAATGCTTTCACCCTGTTTAATAAGTGAATAGTCAACGCCGGCAAGCGTTAAAGAACTAACAACTTCTACGGAAGAAAATTTTTCAAGGCTAAAGCAAGCAAAATCCTTAGTAAGTCTGGGTTGTAAATAAGCCTTTGCATCTGTTGTTAGGTAAGCGGTTTTGTTCACGTTGGTTTTAGCAACTAAATTGGGGGTAAAATCATCTGCTAAAACTAATGCCGTAACGTCACCGCCAATAAGGTAATAATCGCTACCGATTTCGCTAATAACCAAATATTCGGCATCGTGTTGTTGCGGATAGTAAGCATTATACACAAAGTAGCCAAGCTTTTGCGACTGCTCAAAGTCTATTTCGTAAAGGCTAGTGCCTTTAGCAACGTCAATATACTTGGGATTGCCGTTAAAGGCAATTTCAAAGTCTGTGGGTAAATTGATTTTTGTAAAGCTAATTTCAAATGAAGTAAGTGCGTTTTGGGTGATATCGTATTCAACAACGCGATTGTTTTGAGTATCACAAATTAAAATTTTATCACCTATAACAAAGAAATCGCCACTGTTTTGAATATCAAACTTAGTTAAATCAGCAACAACGGTTTGGGTTGCGTTTAAGTTTGCCTCTATGGTGTAAATAACGTCGTTAGCCTTAAAGTAAAATGCGTTATCGTAAGCAAAACTATCTGCAACGGGAATATTACTGCTTTGGAATGGCCCTTGCATCCCCAATGCTTTAGATACGAAAAAGAGTTTATTCTTAACGTTATCGTAATAAAAAACGTTCAAGTCGGGGGTTAGTGCAATACTGCTTGCACGGTCAGAAGCCTTGTCTGTGTAAACAAGCTCAAAGCTAAGGCTATCTTCACTGGAAAGCTTAAAAATTAAAATATCGCGTTGGTCGTTCGCAACGGTAAAATAATCACCGCTTATTGCAAAGCAGTCTATATTTTCAAAGGAAATAGTGTTATCCGTTGGGTGGGCAAGGGGAATAAATTCATAACTGGTAAGGTCAAGCGCAAATAGCTTGGAATCGCAAAGCGTAAACAAAAAGTTGCCGTATTTTGCAATTTGCTTAACAGTAAAATCGCCGTAAGGCGTAAGGTCAACCTTTTTATAGGTTTCATTGCCTTCCTCATCGGTATAAAAAACAACCAAAAGATCCTTTTGTGCAATATAAACAACCTCGCCATCCTTCACCACGCAAAGTGGCTTAGAAAGCTCAAAATATTCAAGTTTAGCGCCCGTTAACGTTTCTGCACTGGCAACGTTTAATCCCTTTGCGGTAAAAAACAGCGCCACTAAGCAAATCACACTCAAGGCAATAGCAAACAATTTCTTCATAACGTTATTATTTTATTATAAAAACCCATTTAAGTCAAGTGATAATGTTAAATTAGTTGAATTTATTAAAAAAAACAATCACGGATGCTAATATGTGCATATCTTTGCTTAGCAATAAAAAGGCGAACTCATTTAGTCATAGGGAGTTTCTATCGGTCATTCTGTCAGTTTGCGAAGCAAACAATAGAATCTCATAATGCAAAGCAATAATTAAAAAAAGAGCTCCTATCGCTAACACTCCAGGATGACTATAGACTAATGATATAAAACTGCATAAAAATTATTTATTTTTAATAAATAACTTGCAATGTTAGTAAAAAAGTGTTACAATAGTCTTGCGACATAATTTAATATTTCTTATAAAAGTATACTTCTGGGTAGAAGTGTATCTTTTCGCGTTACATAAAATCTTTTATAAGGGATATTATTTAAATTGTGTCGCAGCAAAAGCGAAAAGCACTTTTATTAGGTGTCGTTTGCTTTTGCACACGGCACTTTTTTATT
>JAZSMG010000209.1:0-1574 GCA_045535775.1 Christensenellaceae bacterium
CGAGTTAGAGTGGTGAAACCGAGCATTGACCGCAGGGAGTGTACTTAGCGTACATGACCGAGGCTAAAACGTAAAGTTTTTGCACTATTGCGAAGCATATAAGCGCTTTTATTCCAAATACTTTTTGGGAAGAGCCCCCCAAATAGGGCTTATTTTAGAAGGCCCAATTACCCTTTCTAAACAAAGGAACAACCTTACCGTCTGCGGTAACACCGTCTATTTCTAAGTCGGCAGTACCAATCATAAAGTCAACGTGGATGGAAGAATCGTTAATGCCCTTTTCTTTACATTCAGCAAAGGAAAGGTTTTCAAAATTCTTTAAGGTATTGTTAAATCCGCGACCTAATGCAAAGTGACAGCAACAGTTTTCATCGAACAAGGTGTTATAGAATAAAATACCCGTTTTATTGATAGGAGAATCAAAGGGAACTAAAGCGCATTCGCCAAGCTTTCTTGCACCTTCATCCATACTAACAAGTTTTTCAAGTAAGTGCGCATTCTTTTCTGCACCCGTTTCAACTACAACACCGTTTTCAAAACGAACGAAGAAGTTATCAATAAGCTCACCGCGGTAAGAAAGAGGCTTAGATGAATAAACAATACCTTCTGCCTTGCCCTGCATAGGTGAAGTAAACACTTCTTCTGTGGGAATATTGGGGTTAAAATAAACGCCTGAAAGGGTGTTTTCACCACCACCTAAGAATAAACCGTCATCTATAAGGCCAACCTTTAAATCGGTACCGTTAGAAGAACGGTATCTTAATTCTCTTAAGCCAAGGCTATTAAGGTATGCACAACGGTCGCCAAGATTTTTATTGTGATCTTCCCATGCTTGAACGGGATCTTCATTTACGCGCGCGGTAAATAAAATTGCTTCCCATAGTTTTTCAACCGCAACAGAGGTGCGAAGGTTGGGGAATATCTTCTTTGCCCACGCTTTAGTGGGAACTGCGGCAATTACCCATTGATATTTATCAGACATTCTATCGCGGTAAGGCTTGGTAACCTTCATAACCGCCATAGAGGACTTAGAAACCTTTTCTTGGTCAATGCCCTTCATTCCATCCGGGTCATCACCTGCAAGAGAGATAAGAACGGGAAGCACTTTTTCTCTGTGTTTAAGCTTTTCTATTTCCCAATCGTGAATTTCAGATAAGGTTTCTAAGCTTCTCTTCTTGTAATGAAGCTTAGATAAGGGTGTGTAACGCCATTCAACGGTAACTTCCTTAGCGCCAAGCTTATAGCACTCTTCGGTAACCATTAAAGCAAATTCAGGATTTTCTACGTTAGCCATAACGGTAACGCATTGACCTTTTTGAACGTTTGCGCCAACCTTTGCAATGAGGTGCGCGTATTTTCTTAATGCGGTTTTATTCATATTTTTACTTCCTTTAAGTAATTTTTTTACGTAATTTTTATTTAAAATAGTGCGATAATCAACCTATAGCCCTACTTTTGTAAGTTTGAGCACTCTTTAATAATACTTTTATAAATTTGTAAAACAGCCTGTTTTTCATCATCTTCTTGCATAAAGGCACTAACCTTTAATAGCACTTCTTCTTCACGAGAAGCAT
>JAZSMG010000216.1:0-21776 GCA_045535775.1 Christensenellaceae bacterium
AGATGCGAGCAGTTGGCACAAACAACGAGTATTTTACGAGGGCGCGTACTTGGCGTACGTAACCGACGTAAAAATGTAGTTTTTGTGACAAATGCGAAGTATATAAGGCTTATTAAGCGCTTATTTTAAGGTTCTTAAACACTACAGCCGCACCGTTGGTGTAAAGACCAATCTTACCTGCGGTGAATGCATTTGCATCAGAGGTTTTGATTATAAGATTTCCATCTGCCCAAACGCTAATTTGATTGCCCCTTACTTGAATTTTAAGGGTAATAAACTTATCGCTCGTTTTATAGGGGTTATCTTCACCTGCAATGGTTTGCATATTTGAAGAGCCGTCTGCAAAGTTAAGTCTTTCTAATCTTACGTAGTTGTTGTTGATAGATACGTAATAACCTTGAATACTGGTGTAGTTATCGTGTGAAGAAGCCGCATAGTTTTGTGCGTGGAATACTATACCTGCAGTAGAAGTACCGGTTGAGCCTTCTAACTTAACTTCTACTTCTAAAGTGAAATCGGTAATAGTGTTATCGCCAAAATATACTAACTGACGAGTACCTGCTTTTGCATAGTGACCGCCGTCCTTTAACTTCCAAATAGTCTTGTAGTCTGCTCCCTTTTCTGCGTAATTTTCAAGAGTATTTTCGTAAGAGGGGGTAACCGCAGAAACTTCTACAAAGCTAAAGCCTACGATATTAACGTCATTACGGTCTAAGTTTTCAATACGAACGGGGGTAATGCCTGCAACAACGTCAAATTCACCAACGATTGCCTTAACGTAACCGCTTTCATAGCCTGAAACAGTGGGAAGAGTGCAACGCCAAATAGTGCCGTTGTATAGCTTAACGCCAATCTTCTTACCGCCGTCTTCCGCTCTATAGATAAGTTCTAAGCCGTATCTGCCAGAGTTATGGAAGTTGGTTAGATAGGTCGCAAAGTCGTTTTTAGCAAGAGTAAGTGATTTTGCACCGTAATACTGAGCGTCTTCTATAACGGAAACTGCTTCATCATCTAAATCGTAAGGAATGCAGTATTTATCGTGAGCAAGATAGTTAGAAGCACCGATAAGGCCTTCTGCCTGCTTAGCTTCGTTTTGATCGCTTAAGCCCATTGCTACGTTAGAGAATGCGGTATAGCCAACTACTGCATCTGCAGATAGATTTTTATAACCGATTTTACCGCCACCAAAATCAATAGATGCGTTATCAATCTTTGTCATGTTATCAAAGGTAACGTCCACCTTATTGTCACGGTAAGAAACTCTTACGGTGTGAAGAGCACTTGCGTTGAAGTTATTAACTAAAGTGCCGGTTGCAATTTCGGTTGCACTGCCTGCAATAACCTTCTTTAAAAGGATGCTCTTTGCAGATAAATCAACAACTACGCTTCCGTAATTATTTTCATCTGCATAAGCGAATAAATATTCTGCAGAAGAAGCGTTTGAAAGGTTAAATTCAGCAGTAAAGGTTTCGCCGTGAGAAGCGTTTGAAAGTAACGCATCCCCGCTTAAAGCTAGCTTAGCTTCGTCCTTGCCGTTTGCATAGAATGCAGGAAGAGCGGGAGCAACGCTATCTGTTAAAGAGGGAGCAACTGCCATTTGCTTGCCGTTAAAGGTAAGTCTATCAAAGCCGAAGCTTCTGTTAGGACCGCCTGATGAGTTAAGCATATGGTAGCATAAATAGTATGAATCCATATCGGGGCCCATAACGGTTGAAGAGTGACCTACACCCTTAAGCTCGCTTTCAGTTTCTAATACTAAGGGGTTGTTATCTGCCTTAGTCCAAGCGGCTCTGTCTACCTTACCTGCAGTGGTAGAAACCTTATCTGCAGTTGAGTATGCAATACGGTAACCGTCTGAAGCAACGTGAGTACCGGTATAGGTTAAATAGTAAATACCGTCACGCTTTAAGATATAAGGACCTTCCGTCCAGCCACCGATAGAGGTATTGTTTAAAACGGGCATAGACGAAGTGTTTATAGTAAGCATATCGTCCATAGGTGCCATACGAATACCTTGGTTGCTTGCGTAGGTAAACCACATTTTTTCGTCGTCGTCAATAAGAACTGAACCGTCAATAGAAAGACCGAAGTTATTGGTTGCCTTTTCAAAAGGACCTTCTGGGCTATTAGCAACTAATACGTAGTGACCTGCGCCTGCAGGTGAGGTATACATATAGAACTGACCGTTAAAGTAGTAAACCTCGGGAGCGTAAGCAGCTTTGGTTACGGGATCTTCTGAAACGTATCCTTCGCGTAAGCCGTTGCCCGTTACAGGCGTCCAGTTTATCATATCGTAAGATTTGTATCCTCTTACACCTGACTCAGAGTCAAGCGTAGAGCAATATAAATAGTAAGCGCCGTTCCATCTCATAACGAAGGGGTCGCCGATACCGTAACCAGTCCATTGATTATCAATAACTGCATCTTCACCTAAAAGGTATTCGTTATAAAGGCGGTTATCGTACTTGGTAAAATCCTCTGCGGGATTTCCGTAATAATTAGCATTATCGCTCGCAGCGCCTGAACCGTTACCGCCACCCGTGGAGCCGTTTCCACCACAAGCAGAGCCGAACGCAAGAAGGGCCGATAAAGCAAAGATTGATAATTTTTTAACTAATTTCATCTGTTATTCCTCCTTATCAGTCGTTGGGGTTGTTGTTATTATCTACGTATACAGAGCCGTTTGCTGATACGCGAATGAACTGCGTACAAGCTGCAGCGTCAATACCGTTAGCTTCATCTATAAAATAGAAGTCATGCCAAGGATCGTAAAGCATGTGGTCGGTTGCATTGTGTGAAGCTTCACGCATTGCTACGCCGAATACGTCGCCCGAGCTAATACCTAAAAGCTCGTAAGATACGGTATAGGTAATCTTGGTAACGCCGTTTTCGGCAACGATGGTTGCATTAGTTGCAAGCTTATCGCTATCGGTAGCGCTCCACCATGCGCCTGCCTTGCCGTAAACGCTTCCGTCTGAAGCAATCTTGATTAGGTAGTCACAGCCCCAACCGTCAAGTGATTCAGCACCGGTATCAAAGTAAATAAGAATCATTTCCTTTTCGGTACCGTTAGTAGAGAAGTTTCCGGTGGTAATAAATTCAAAGGTTACGCCGTCTGCATCGCGGTTTACAATCTTACCGCGGAAATCGTCTGCATTAAGACCTGCATTAGCTAAACCGCCGGCTGTGTTTGAAGCGGGGGGTGTTGTTGAGCCTGTGCCGAAGCGGAAGTAGTAAGAGCTGAAATCAACGCTTGCGTTATCTGCCTTTGCATATAAGGTGTTATCTGCGCCGATACGAACGTAATCGCTGGGCATTTCAGGTTTAACGAATTCGCTATTGCTTGCGCCGATTAAGGGGAAGCAATCCCAACCGTCCCAATCACCTGCACCGTTATTAGCAGAGGTAGACCATTGACCTACTGAAATACCGATAACTTCAGTTGCGCTAATACCCTTTGAAGAGTCTAACTGACCGAAGAATGAGTAAGGTAAGGTGAAGTAAACTTCGGGAGCGGTTACTGCGTTAAGAACGGTTATCTTCATATTTTCGGGGATAACTTCGTTCTTATCGCCCGTGCCCCAGTTTATAATTTGAATAGTACCGTTTGCATTTAAGTTGAATAAATAGTCGGTAATATCTCTGCCATTGTCGCCGGCGCTAGTCTTAGTATCAACGAATAATTCAATTCTACCTACGAATGCGCGTGCACCAACAAACTTAAATTCAAAGCCAACGAGTGATCTTGTAACGTATCCGCTAAACTGAGCAAATGTCTCTGCCTTATCTGCAATGAAGCCGGGCATTCTTTCGTAGTTAAGCATCATATCAACAGTTCCAAGATTATAATCGGTTGCATCCTTGTTAAAGTCTGCTTCCGCTAAAGCCTTGATAACCGTTATATAGCCTGCTTTTTCTACCGTTATAACGTGATCTACAACGGGAACGTTAGCAATTGTGAATTCACCGCTTGCGTTAGTGGTTGCAACTAATTCTGGATAGCCCTGTAAGGTTACGCTTGCGCCCGCAACAGCGCCGTTTACGTTAGAAGCAACGCCGAATAATTCAACCGTTTGAACTTGCTTAGTGCATACTAGGCTTGCGTTTACGGTATGAGCGCTTGCGCCTGCTAGTTGTGCTAAAGTAATAGTAATTTCTTGGGTTGCGTAATCTGTTAATTCAAATACCAAAACTATGCTAGAGGTTGTTGAAAGACCGCTTAATTTATAAGTTCCGTCTGCGCCCGTTAAAACGCTTACGCCACTACCCTTAACGGTAACCTTAACGCCTTCTAATTCTAAAGCGCTAGCTGAATCGCTAACCGTACCGCTTACTTCAACGGTGCGTTCTTCTAATACTACAACGTCTTCAAACAAGGTTGAGGTTAAGAATGAGCTTGCGGGAACGACGGTTGTTGCCGTTACGTAACCCGTTTTGCTGTACTGAATGGTTATATCTTGGTTAGGAACGGGAATTAAAGTACTGTAATTGCCGTTTGCATCCGTATAAACGGTAACGTTGCCAATCTTAACTGCTACACCGCCCATACCTGCGTTACCTTTTATAGTTGCAACCTTTTCGTTGGTTGCATAGCGGTAAACAACGTTTTCTGCAGAAATTCTTAAGTGATCGCCAATAACTGCTGCGTTTAATGATACGCCGTTAAAGGTTAAAGGATCCCAGTCGTTAGCAGTAGTTGACCATTGGCCCATATAGAAGCCGATAACGTCGGTTGCACCCATGCTAAGTGCTTCGTAAGGAATACTTAAGTAAATTTCGGGGTTAGCATCCGTTCCGCCAAAGTTAACGGTGAAGCTACCTTGAGCTAAACCTCTAACGATAACCACTGATTTATCTGCTAAAATATTAAGCTGAACTTCAGTTGCACCTTGGTTAGGAGCAACCACGCCGGTATCAAGATAGATTTCTAGCTGACCGTTAGTAAACGCTCTTGCGCCAACGAACTTAAATTCAAACGCGCTTGCAGTTCTGGTAACGTATCCGCTGAACTTAGCAAAGTGATCTCTTATAGATTCAGACTTTTCTTCAAGCACGCCGACAGAAGTTAACTGTCTGGGCATATCTACGGTAGCAAAGGTAAAGCTTTCGCTTGAGCCTAATTCGGTTGCCTTAAATACTATGGTTTGAGAAATATATCCTTCCTTTTCTACTAATAGCTCGCAGTCAACACCCTTGAAGTTTTCAACGGTGAAGATACCGCTTGCGTTGGTGGTTGCAATAACCTCGCCGTTTAGTTTAACGGTTGCGTTTGCAACGGGGCCGGCAACGTTATTTATTGTACCGCTTACGGTTACGTAAGGAATTTGATAGTTAGAAACTAATTGAACGTTGTGAATATATGAAGTGTTAGCTGCTAGCTCTGCTCCCCTTACCGTTAAGGTTTGAGTTGCATAACCTGAACAGGTATAGGTTAAGGTTACGTTTTCCTTAGTCCATAATCCTTCAATTAAATATTCGCCATTTTCGTTAGTGGTTGCAATGTAAGCAGAACCGCTAATCATTACGCTTGCGCCCTGAACGGGTGTGCCGGTTGAGCTATCGGTAATAACACCGCTTACGCTTGCGTATTGCTTTTCTAACTCAACAACCTCGTGGAAAGAGTAATTAGAGGTAAAGTAACCTGCTTCTAAAACAGTTTCCTTGGGTTGATAGCCTAAACAGCTATACTTAACGGTTACACTTTCTTCGGTTGCGGGGATTCTAAAGAACCACGCGCCGTCGTTACCTGTGGTTGCAGCGTTTTCGCCCGCTTCTACTCTTACGCCGGCAATACCAGCGTTACCGCTTAAGGTTACCATTGCAACGTTATTTTCTTGGCGATAGAATTGGTTGGTTGCGCTTACACGAATATACTTATCGCTGTATTCGGGAGCAACGAACTGACCTGCATATCCCCAACCGTCCCAGTCTAACGCGGTGGTTGACCATTGACCGAGTGATATACCGAATACTTCGGTGGGCTCAATTCCTAAATAGGTGTAAGGAATGAAGAATCTTGCTTCATAGCCGTTAGAGCCGTTATAGAATAAGTCGTATTCTAAGCCTGCAAGAGAGAAGTTACCGCCCTTGTAGTGAGTTCCGCCAATCTTGCCTGCGTCTTCTAAGGTGAATAGCCATAAGCTTTCTTCATCATCACGAAGACCGGTTGATTCCTTGGTGTCAAGGTAAATTTCAATCTGACCGCTTAACTGTCTGGTACCGCTTAGTAAGAATTCAACACCGGTAAGAGCACGGCCTACCTTTAAGGTGCTATCTGCAAATAAACTGCTCTTATTACCAAATCCGTCTGAACCGGCAGCAACTGCGTAAGAAGAGTGAATATTTACGTCGCCAAGCTCTGTGATGCCGTTAGCAACTAACTTCTTAGCCTGAACGTAGTTCTTGCTTTCTGCAAAGCCGTTTGCGTTTACTAATAAAACTAAATCCTTATTCTCTTCAACGGGAACTCCTTCAATACTGAATAGGCCGTTTTCATCTGCAGTAGCGGTTAATAAAGTACCTTCTAAAGCAACGGTTGCACCTGCAACTGCGCCCTTTAATAGGTTTTTAACGGTACCGCTTAAGGTAGTCTTTTCAACGTCGTCTTCATCTTTAATCTTAATATCCTTAAGAACTCTACCGCCGTTTGCGCCACGAAGCTCTAATCTGGTATAGGTAACGGAGTTGCCCATATAACCGCTCATCGTAACGGTTACGGTGTAGTTAACTTCAGGATCTAAATCGGTTAATATGAAGTAACCTTGTGCATCGGTGGTTAAAGTCCATTCCTTAGTGGGTGAAGCTACCGTTACGGTTGCGCCTGCAAGAGCTAAACCGCTGTTAGCATCAAGAACGTAACCTGCGATATCTGCGTTAGGTCTAACCTCCGCATCTCTGTCTATAAGCTTGTTATCCTTATCTAAAAGAAGATAGTTGTTGGGGGTTTGGGGCTCGCGAATACCGTTGTAATCCCAACCGTACCAATCCCAGTGAGTAACGGGGGTTGAGCCTGCGCTACTAACCTTATCTACCTGACCGAATGCTACTGCAATAGTATCATCCTTTTCGATATTGATTTGAGTGTAAGGTATCATAACCTCAACGGTGTAACCAACGTCAGTAGCCTCGTTACTATCGTTTAAAGTACCGTTTAAAGCTACTTCGTAGTCGATAAGACCGTTCCAGTTACCCCAACCGCTACCTGAGCCTTGCATAATACGCGTTTTGCCGTGAATTGCAAGGTTGATTTGATAGTCGTCGTTTTGGGGCTTGTTTCCACCGTTTGCTAAGGTATCAAGATAAATTTCCACACTATCACTTCTGGTAACTGAATCATCGTTAGATTCGCCTTCTGTAAGAAGTATGGTATCTTGAACTTCAAATAGGAAAAACAGTGCTTCATTTCCCCTGTAAACCTTAACGGTTGCCGCGTTTCCGTGGCCGAAGGTTGCTAAGGGTGCGGTTATGTTTTGCCATGCTTCGTCATCACCAAGACCGTTAATAGTAAGCTCGGGTGCGGCATAGTTACCGTCAAAATCGAACTGACCGTCGCCGGGTTGCTTACTGTTTTCATAGTCTTGATAGATATCCCCACCTTGCGTTCCGCCCTGTTCGCCAGTGTTTTCACTGGGTGTTTGGTTACAAGCAGATGCAAGCAAGGTGAACGCCAATACAAGCGTTACGAGATATTTCCAAACTTTGCTCATTTTTTACCTCCTTAAATTTTGTGCAACGCGCTATAGGATAAGGCTAAGAATTTTTAGCTGTTAAACGCACCTTATTTACAAATAAAGCGACCGCGCGCCTTGCTATTTTTAATTTTATTTTTTACTTTTTGAGTATTTTACCCCAACCGCCTATTAAATATAATAAGGTAGTTGAGGTAAGATAAACGCTATTAACCTTTAACACCGGAAATAGCTAGTGATTCAATAAAGAACTTTTGGCAGGTAATATAAATAACCATCATGGGAATACTTGCCAAAACTGCGCCCGCCATAATAACGGGATAGTTACCGCCACCGGAGTTATCTGTATTTATTCTTTGAAGTAAGGGCTGTAATGTCATTTTTTCCTTGGTATCAAGGTAGATTTCAGGAGCAAAGAAGTCGTTCCAAATACCAATAAACCAGAATATTACCTGTGCGGCAATAGCAGTTTTAACTAATGGTAACATAATAACAAGGAACTGCTTCATTTCGCTTGCGCCGTCTATCTTAGCCGCTTCAAAGAAGGAGTTGGATATGCCCTTCATATACTGGATAAGGAAGAACATCATAGAAATGTTTCCAAAAAAGCCGGGAAGTATTAAGGGCCATAAAGTATCCGTCATATTAAGCGCTTGGAAGGCCCTATACTGCGGAAGCATAAGCGCAGCGTAAGGAACCATCATACCGCTCATTAAGAATAAAAGCCAGAAGTTTTTATGTCTTAATCTTAATTTTGCAAAGCTGAACGCCGCCATAGTAGAAACGAACGTACCAACTATAATAACGGAAAATTCAATAATTAAAGTGTTTTTAACACCGCTTAAGAAGGGAACCTTTTCCCAAAGCTCTGAATATGCCGCCGTAACAAATTTTTCTGGAAAGAGCTTTAAGGTTAACGTGCCGTTAGTTTCCGGGCGGGTTTTAAATGAGGTTAAAAACATCCAGAGGTAAGGGAAAACCAAAATTATTGCGCCGATAGTTAGCATTAAGTAAGTAACGATGCGAATAACCGTTCTAATAATTTGTTCCTTATCTACTTGCTTGCGTTTAGGAGTAACGTTTAAGGTAATCATTTCATTATTTTCCATAATCTTACTCCTCATATACCCATTTATCAGAGAACTTGAACTGAATAACTGTTATAATCATTATTGCAGTTGCAAGCAAAATAGAAGCAGATGCAGCAAGGCCGTAGCCGTTCTTTGCACTTCCGCCAATACCTCTTGACCAAATGAAGTGAACTATAGTTTGAGCATTAGAGTTGCCCGCAGCAAATACCTGAGAATCTGCATAAGACTGAAGTCCGCCAATAAGACCTGTTATTAACAAATAGAAGGTCATGGGAGTTATAAGGGGTAAGGTTATGCTGAAGAATTGCCTAAACTTACTTGCACCGTCTATATCTGCAGCCTCGTAATAATCCTTGGGAACGTTAAGCATACCCGCAAGATACATTATCATTGCAGAACCTATACCGTTTATAGAGTTCTTAATTATAATTGCACTTCTTAAATATTTACCGTTGCCCGTTCCTCCGCCAAGCCAGTGAATATCAAGACCTAACACCGTGTTTATAATACCGTATTCATCATTGAATATGTATCGCCAAACGATATTTAACGCTACCGCACTGGATACGGTGGGAACGTAATATAAAATTTGAAAGATTTTTGCGCCCTTTACCTCACCTAGCTTAAGAAGTCCGGCGGTAATTAACCCCATCATCATGCTAAGGGGAATACTTAACAGTAAAATTACGGTGTTTTTAATTGAGCCTATAAAGAACTTAGAGTGGCTTACACTTGTGAAGAGTGTTTTATAGTTTTCAAAAAGACCGTTCTTTAAAGGAGTTATTTCACCCGTGAGTTTGTTAAAAGAAGTAAAGCTGAATACGAAGGTGAATATCATTGAACCTATCGTAAACACGCAAAAGCCTATTATAGGCAACAGTATGAACAGAAAAGCAATTATGTTCTCTCTTTTTTCAAGAGAGCTTCTTTTCTGCTTAACTGTAAGTTGCATTACATATTACCTCTCATTTCATCAAGAATTCCTTGGAATTCTTCTGCAAAGCCTTCACAAGTATCTTTTGCGGAAGTTACGCCGTCCCACATACCCATAGTTTCAAAGTAGTTGGTTAAGTTTTCTAACCAAGAAGAAGAATAGGTGTAATATTGCGCTCTGGTTTTGCCGTGAATCTTATCGTTTGCGCCGAAGTTGTAAATGGTATCAACCCAAACGTTTCTGTTTACGGGGTTCTTACCGGTTAAGTATTGGTTGTTAGCATCTAAATATTCGCCAAACGCCATAGTTTGAATGTTGGGAACTTGTTGACCTAATTTATAGAATTCGCGTTGAGCATCTTCGTTTGCGCAAAGGTAATTTGCAAGCTTAATAGCTGCAGCTATCTTCTTGGTGTCTCTTAGCTTACCGTTTAAGCAGTAACCCATAGAACCAACCCATGCAGTGCTCTTTGCGTTGGGGTTGTTGCCGTTGTATGCAACGGGAAGAATGTCGTATTCAAAGGTAACGTCACGCCAGAAGTTAGCGCAGTCCCAAGGTCCCATAAAGCTAAAGATACATCCGGAACCTTTAAAACGGGTGTAACCGTTGTTCGCAACTTGGTTTGCAGCAGAGGGCATTACGTTGTGCTTAGTGGTAAGGTCAACTATAAATTGAACTGCTTCATAGAAGTTCTTACTGCTGATTCTTTCTTCGCTTGCATCATCTGTGAAGAAGTTAGCATCGTTAGAATATACTGCAGCTTGTAATTCGTAGTGAGAAATACCGTAAACGTCATCAGCCCCACCATCGGGATCAACAGCCTTTAGAACGTAAATAAGTTCATCCCAAGTCATAGGATCGGTAGGATCTAAAATGCTGTAAATTTCAGCTGAATTTAATCCGTATTCAGCAATCTTTTGGTTAAGTAAGGTCTTGTTGTAAACTAATGTGAAGGGGCCTAAGTCCTTGGGTAAGCCGTAAAGTCTAGCGCCTTCGCTCTTACCTAAGGTCATTTCTGAAGGATCAAAGTAATATTCGTTAACTGCATCAGGCCAAAGCTTGTTAAGGTCTTCTGCTGTTACGTAATTACTAATATCTAATAGCATGCCGTTTGCAACCCATTCTAAAAAGTCGTAGTCAGGCATATAGAATAGCTCGGGTAAGTTGCCTGCTCTTGCAGTAAGAGTTTGCATATAGGTAGTTGAGCTTTCGCAGGTGTAGTCAACGATAATGTTGGGGTTTTCAGACATAAACTTGTTAACTAAGGTTTGGTAGTTGCGTTCTTCATCAGTATCGCCCCAGCCAACGAATTCAATAGTGATCTTTTCATTAGGGTCTAATTCTTCAAGACTATCCGGTGCAGAATCACCGCTTCCGCCACCGCAAGCAAACAAGCCTAAAGAGAGTACGCCTGCTAAAAGCAGACTGAGTAGTTTTTTCATCATTATATGCCTCCTAAAATATAAAATTTTCGCCATTTGGGCGTTAAAACCTATTTTTCACACGCGTATATGCTCACGCGTTAATAAAAACGCAAGAAAAACGCTTTTTTTTGCAATTTACACGGCGCTTTTGGGTTTTATCAATATATATTGATACCCACCCTATTTTATCTTGCCCATACATTTTAACTCATAAATAACCGTTTGTCAATACGTTTTTTAAAATTTGTAAAAAAAGTTTTTTTAGTTATATGAAAGTTGTTGAAATACCCCTTTTTAAGCAAAGCTTAATTTACCTTTTTACGCAAATATTTTTTTAATTAAAAAGTTGCAAAAAGGTTGCGCAACAGTTAACGAACGCAGGCTTTAATCTTCATCTTTAGCGCAAAAAACCGCCTAGCCTTATAAAAAGCTAAGCGGTAAAAATTACTAATCTTCTTTTTTAATATGAACGTCCAACTGGTTAAAGGGAATGTGAATTTCGTTTGCATCAAAGGATGCTTTAACTTTTTCGTTTAAATCAAAATAAACGTCCCAATAAGTTTCATTTTGGGTCCATACCTTAACGCTAATTACTATTGCGGAAGCGGAATGCTCGCTCATTCTAACGAAGGGCGCGGGCTCTTTTTCTATAAGCTCGTGCGTGTTGCAGATATCTAAAATAAGCGCTCTTGCCTTGCCGTAGTCGTCTGCATAGTCAATGGTAAAGCTCATATCTACCCTTCTTAACTGCTTTTCGGAATAGTTAACGATATTTCCGTTTGATAAAGCGCCGTTGGGAATATAAACCACCTTGTTATCGGGTGTAACTATCTTTGTTGCGGTAAGCCTAATATCCGTTACCGTTCCGGCATAGCCCTGCGCTTCAATATA
This sequence comes from Christensenellaceae bacterium, assembly GCA_045535775.1. Lineage (GTDB taxonomy): Bacteria > Bacillota > Clostridia > Christensenellales > Borkfalkiaceae > HGM11416. The sequence continues at coordinate 12,029 of JAZSMG010000216.1, forward strand.
ATCGTCCACCTTAAAGGGGCGCGTAACTATAATAAGCACACCGCCTGCAATATTTGCAACCGCGCCGTTAACCGCAAGACCGATACAAACGCCGAAGGAAGCAACCAACGCCGTTATACCGCTGGTATCAATGCCTAAAAATCCTATAATTGCAACCACTATTACCGTTTTTGCAACCAGCTTAAATAAATAAGCAAAGGTTTTAGTTATAGTCTTATCAAAACGCTTATCGTTTACCCTTCTTTCCATCTTTCTGGCAATAGAGTTTATAACCTTAAAGGAAACAACCAAAAGGATTATAGAAATAACGATTCTTATAAGAGTATTCCAAAGCGCGTCGCTAAGAAGCCAACCCTTAATTACCTGCCAAAGCTCTTCTAACGTCATAATTTCACCTTTTTTTCATAAATTTTAAACGCGTTTTTTATTAAAAAACCGCTCTATAGCACGATTATCGCCACTTTTTGCATTTATAACGCTTTTTAAGTAACGCAAGGCAATTATTTTTTACCGCCTATCGTAATTTATAAATCCGTGGTTTTTTAACGGTTAAATTTTACCACTCTTTTATATCTTTTGCAAGAGTTTTTTAAAAATTTATTAAAAAAGTTAAATTTAACGTAAAATTTACAACCTCTTAATACAAAAATCCGCAAAATAAGCGCGATTTTAAGAAAAAAATTAAATAGTTTGTTAAAAATTTTAATTATTCTATTGTTTTTTATTCTTTACTGTGTTATACTAATATCAATCAACAAGTTAGGAGATTCTTATGAACAACAAGGAACTTGCCGTTAACACTATAAGGGTTTTATCTTCTGAATGTATAGATAGAAGCAACTCCGGTCACCCCGGAATAGCACTTGGCGCTGCCCCTATTGCTTATACACTGTTTGCTAACCATTTGGTTTTTAACCCCAAAAATCCTGGGTTTAAAAACAGAGATAGATTCGTACTTTCTGCAGGTCACGGCTCTGCTCTTTACTACGTTTTACTTCATCTTTTCGGCTACGACCTTTCTATGGAGGATTTAAAGAGCTTCCGCCAATTAGGAAGCCGTACCCCCGGCCATCCGGAAGCATTCTGCACCCCCGGGGTTGAGGTTTCAACCGGTCCGTTAGGTCAAGGTATTGCCAACGCCGTTGGTATGGCTATTGCAGAAAAACGCTTAGCCGCAAAATTCAACCGCGAAGGCTTTAACGTGGTTGATCATTACACCTACGCCCTTTGTGGTGACGGTTGCTTGCAGGAAGGTATTGCTTACGAAGCTGCTTCCTTAGCAGGTACTTTAAAGCTAAATAAGCTTATCGTGCTTTACGATAAAAACAATATTACCATTGAGGGCGGAACGGATTTAGCCTTTACCGAAGACGTTGCAAAACGCCACGAAGCGCAAGGCTGGAAGGTTATTACCGTTAAGGACGGAACTAACCTTGCAGAAATAAGCAAGGCTATTGCGAGGGCTAAAAAGCAAACCCAAAAGCCCACTTTGATTATTTGCAACACTAAAATCGGTCACGGCTCTCCCTTACAGGGCTCTGAAGCCTCTCACGGCGCACCCTTAGGCGAAAAGAATACTCAGCTTTTAAAGGAAAATTTAGGATATAATTATCCCCCCTTTACCGTTCCCGAAGAAATTAAGCCCTTGCTTAAAAAGACTATTGCAAAGGGCAAGCGCATAGAAAAACAATGGAATCTTTTAATGCAGGCTTACGCAAAGGCTTACCCTGCTGAAGCAGAAGAATTTGATAAATGGTTAAGTGATGAGATTCCCGAGCTAGACTATGCTCAAATTTTAAAGCCCGCAACCGGGGCGGAAGCAACCAGATCTTCAGGCTCTAACGTGCTTAACGCTTTAGCAAATAGCCTACCCAACCTATTCGGCGGTAGCGCCGATCTTGGTCCTTCTAATAAGACTATAATGAAAAACAGAGAGTGGTTCTCTGCATCAAACCCCAACGGCTCTAACGTGCATTACGGCATAAGAGAACACGCTATGGCTGCAATTTCTAACGGTATTGCAATGCACGGCGGTTTAATTCCCTACTGCGCAACCTTCTTCGCCTTTTCAGATTATATGAAGAACGCTATTAGGGTTTCTGCTCTTATGAGCGCAAGGGTTATTTATATCTTCTCTCACGATAGCATTGGCGTTGGCGAGGACGGACCTACCCACCAACCCATAGAACAGCTCGTTGCTCTTCGTTCTATACCTAATATCAACGTTTTCCGCCCATGTGACGCAATAGAAACTGCTTACGCTTGGATTACCGCTTTAAAATCTAACTGCCCCAGCACCCTTGTTTTATCAAGACAAAACTTACCTCAATCTGGTTTAAGTGGCGAAGGAGCTTTAAAGGGTGGCTACGTTCTTGCTAAAGAAAGCAAGCCCACGCCGGACTGCATTTTAATCGCAAGCGGTTCTGAAGTAGAGCTTTGCTTAAAGGCAAAAGAAGCGCTTTTACTTGAAGGAATTGACGCGCGCGTCCTTTCTATGCCCTGTATGGAAATTTTTGATAGCCAAAGTGAAGAATATAAGCAAAGCGTTTTACCCTCAGCGGTTAAAGCAAGGGTATGCGTTGAAGCAGGCTCTTCTTACAGCTGGCACAAATACGCCGGCGATAACGGCAAGCTTATCTGCATAGACGAATTTGGTATGTCTGGCAACCCCAAGCAATTATTCCCCCACTACGGCTTCACGGCAGAAAACGTTTGCCAAAAAGCAAAGGAAAGTATTGCTTTATGTAATAAAAAATAGCCTAAAAGTAGCGCTATAACGCGATTAACTTGACTTTCATATAAAACACAAACCATCACTTTAAGTGGTGGTTTTTTTCGCTAAACACTACAAAAAAAACACAAGCTCGGCTTATTTTAGCCGAGCTTTGCTTTTAATGTTATTTATTAACTGTTACCCGTCAACGGATTTCATTTTTGCCTTCTCCTGCGGGAGAAGGTGTCACGAGGTTTCGAGTGACGGATGAGGAGTTGTATCATTTAATGCTTTAATTTTTATTTATATTTTTTACCAAAACACCTCATCCACCACTAACTAGCCGTCCTTCCCCCACTGGGGAAGGCTCTTTTCCACTCACCGGTAAACCTCTACCAAGCCACGCGAGTATCACGTGGTTTTTCTTTATATCAAAAAGCAACCGACTGCAAACAAAACAGTCGGTTGTTTTTGATTGTTAAATTTTTATTTTTTGTTGTTTTTTTGTTATAACGCTATTAGTTTTTTGTTACAATTATTAAATTTGCTGGTAATCTTCTGCATTGGGGGTATTAATTATTCCGGAAGATATCTTTTTTAAATCTATGCGGATTTTTATTTCGTTGTAATTACTCTTTACTTCACCGGAAGAAGCGTTAAAGAAATTCTCTTTATAATTCCTGTAAAATAAACTGCATGCCTTTACTATTGCAGAATTCTTTTCAAACTCTATTTTAGATTGATAGATTACCTCTTCACTTTCATCCGAGTTTGTTTCTTCTGCCTTAACGTCAAGGTAAACGGTGTTTCCATCTTTATAATAATTTGCGATTTTTGATTGAATCTCTATTTCTTTAACGAAAGCCAATAAATCAAAAACACCAACGCCGTAATAATCCCAATCATTTCCTTTTACAAACAAAACCTTGTTAAGCGCAGCTGTAAAATCGCTTGCATAAATCTTTTCTAAAACACCCTTTACCTTAATGCTTTCTGTTTGTTCTGCACCATCAGCATCAACCGTTTTTATTTCACTGTCTATGTAAAGCATTTCATTAACAAGCACAACCTTTGATTTATCAGTTGACTTTTTCTCTTTACCATTTTCAACGTTTATGCTTTCAACCAAGAAATCTGCTTCAAAAAGGATCTCTCTGTCATTCACAAATACAAGTTTGCCGTTCACAGTCATGGTCGTTTGCCAGCTTCTAGCTGAACTGCCACCTGCAGTGTACTTAATTAAATTTACCTCAAACCACTGCTCTTTTCTTTCTTCATACTTAGCCATATCTTTTTCTAAATAGGTTTCTTGCCTACTACTAACGAAGCTTTCCACTTCGCTATAAGTTACCTTTTCTCCGCTAGGCTTTATTTCGCCAAGCCCATCAGAGTTTTCCCCGCAAGCAACAAAGGAAAAGATGCAAAGTACAGCCATTATTAAACTAATTAGTTTTTTCATAACTTTACTCCTTTTTATTAAAATTTTTTAAAAAAGTAAGCCTATAAAGCGATTAACGGGGTATTTAGCCATAAATACCCCGCTCGTTTTACTTAATTATTAAGCCTGCTCATAGCCTTCTAAATCAGGCGCAACAATCACAGCAGGGGCAATTCTTTGCATGTTAAAGGAAATTTCCACATCCACTTTCATCTTAACACCGCCAATGCCCATTTTTGCATAAAGTCTTGTATAAACTCTTTTTGTTTTTATTAAAGAGGAGTCTTTTTCAAACTCATACTCGTGTTGCATAATGTATTTAAAACCGTTGCCTAAAACAAATAAATTATTCTTACTTTCTGCAAAGATTTTATCTTCCGTTTTATAAAATGCAACTGCGCTTTCTTCATCACCTAAATCTAAATTTGGAATATCAAGCATTTCAAGATTAATAGAATCAAAATTACATTCGCTATTAAGATCCACTAATAGCATTTTCATTTCTTCTAAGCCGGCAAATTCATCAAGCACTTCTTTACCGCCCGTTTTTTTAATATTTTCGCTTTTTTCAGCGCCCTCTTCTACCGTTGTTTTAATAAAGTCTAAATAATACACCTCATCTAATAAAATTAACTTTCCGCTTAAGGTGTATTTTTCATCCTTTTTAACCTTACTCTCTTCAAACACAACAACGTCTATATCGGCGTTTATTTGAAGATCTAACGCCATTTTATCTTCATCAAGAAAGCCAACCTTACCGCTTAACAAAATTTCATTATTAGTCACGTCGCCATTGATTGAAGCAGATTCGGGTTCCGGCATATCCGTAATAGTTATGAGGCTTATTTCAATATTAAACCATTCTTCTTTAACTGCGCCCTCTTCATCTTGTGGGTAATCGGTTTTTCTTTGCTCAATGATGCTATTAACTTCTTCTAAAGTAATTTTATCACCGCTTATTTCTATTTTACCCTCTAAATCTTTTTCGCACCCAGAAAAGCAAACACTTAGTAAACATACGCATAAAAGCAAGGTTATTAACCTTATAATTTTCTTCATAATATCTCCTTATTTTTTCACAAAAGTGGGCCTATAAATCAATTAACGGGGTATTTACTAAAAAACACCCCGCTAAACTAAGTTAATAATTAAACTCTTTCATAGCCTTCTAAATCAGGCGCTTTAATGCTTGCAGATGAAATCTGCGTAACTTGCACACCAAGCTTCATATCCACAATAGAGGTAACGGTTTGAACGCCGTCATAGTAACTAGTTTCTATGTAGTTTCTTGTGTAAGCCTTACTTGATTTAACGATTGCAGAGTTCTTTTTGTACTCTATTTCATACTGAACAACCTCTTCTGATTTTAAGTTAGTTGTTTCTAAAGTATCCCTGTAATCAATAAATATTTTATCACCATCATTGTAATATTTAACGTTAGTACCGCCGGCAACCATATTTAATAATTGGTCAACGTCAAGACTGTAAATGCTATCAGGATCACCAATTACACCAAGTAACTCTTCTATATCAGCAAATTCAAAGGCATCTTCTAGTGAGCCCATTTGCTTAACGTGCTCTTCTTTTTCACCGTCGGGGGTAACCTCTTTAGCAGTAGCGTCCACGTATGCCATTCCATCAACTAAAATTAAAGTACCCTTAACTTCCATAGTAGCGGTTTCTTTGTTGCTAGCTTCATCATAAGTAACCTCTTCCGCCTCTAAAAGAATATCAACGTCCATAACAAGCTCACTCATATCAACTAAGCCCATTTTTCCGTCTATTTTATAGAATACTTCAGTTTCGCTTTCGCCGTCCTTCACAATCATAGACATTTTTATTTCCATATCGAACCATCTATCATTTTCTTCTTCAGCCTTTGCTAAATCCGCTTCAAGATAGGTAGCACGTCTTTGAGCAACTGCCTTTCTCATATCGTCGGCTTGAACTTCCTCACCGCTGGGGGTTAGTTCACGAATTGTTTTAGAAGAACCTCCTCCCTCACAGGCAAAAAGCGAAAGCATGCAAACTAATGCAATGATTAAACTGATTAACTTTTTCATAATTTTACTCCTTTAAATTTATTCAAAAATAGGGCTATAGGTCGATTATCGGCAAGTTTAAAACAAACGGCACCGCAAAATAATAAAGCATTTTTGTGCCAAAACTTTTTTTATTTTAGCACGCTTTTAGCCTTTATTAAACAACAAACCTAGCACCCAACTTTTTTGTTGGTATTATTATAACACATATTCATAGGCTTTGCAATAGTTTTTGCAAAAAAATTAAGCGGTTTTAATAAAAAAACCGCTTTTTATCTTATTTTTTATCCTCTTCTACTCTAAACACGGCAAAGAAATCCTTTTGCTCGTATTCGGGTATGTTTTTAGAAATTAACTTTAAACCTATTTTTAAAAGCTCTTCCTCCCCACTTTTTCCAGAATCCAAGCTTCTAAACGCTACCACGGAAAGTGGGTGCTTAAGTATGATTTGAGCAACCGCTCTTCTATCGTTACTGTATTCCACCATTAAGCTCTTTGCATACTCTGCAAGCTTATTTGCAGTTTTTATAAGCTCTGCCAAGTGATATTCGTAAAACTTAATAACGGGAATAATATCCGGGCATTTTTCAAAAACGGACTGCATTCTTTCCTTTTCGTAAAGAATAATATTCAAGCAGTCATCCTTTTTTAAATCTACCATACTTCTAACCTTGTGAAGCATTATATAATCGGGCGATTTAATTTTTACTCTGTTGTAATTTTTATCAACCACAACGAAGCCTTCCTTTTCTACCTCTTCGCTGTTTTCATTTTGAGCGTTTAACGCAACCGCCGCGTTTATACATTCGCTTAAAGAACCAAGCTTATAGGAAGCAGGCTTTTTGATTGATATATCCTCTTCTAATTCTTTACCGGTAAGGTTATTTCGCGTGCCCAAATGGTAAAGAGAAGTTCCCTTATAATCTATAACCACCCGCGTTTCACGGCTTACAAGCTCAAAGATATAAGTGTTTTGCCTGTTTAGCTTATCAAATGGGATATCCTTATAGTTATCTGCCCGCTTAATAACGTTTCCGTAAGTTATTCCGGGCGCACCGTCTACGTTAGCATTCTCTGCGCGAATAGTTCCGTTAGTAGAAAACTGCCAATCGTTTTTTCCTTCATCATACCACAGCTTTATAATAGATCCGTCTACCTTTTCTAGCACTCGCGCGCTATTCCAATCTATTTGGTCGGCATACCCTTCGTTATAGTTACCGAACTTCCTAAAGGGCCAACAAACAACCTCTTTTTTAACGTAATCTATTATAATACCGCGCGCCTCTTGCACTATAGGATTATAAAAATCTGCCGTTACGTTGTAATTAAATATGGCATACGTGCCCTCTTTTTTAATACGCAAATCATAATCGTAGTGTAAAATACGCTCCCAATCTTCAGGGTGGGTATTTATAAATTTGCATAATACTGAATTTTCGTTCATTTCTAACCTACTTTGCAGAGCAGTCCGCCTTATTCACCGCGCGCACGTCATCTATAAAGCTCTTGCCGTACCGCTCAATATCTTTTTGAACTGCCTTATCTGTTTCCTTCCACACGTTTAAAGGGCGCATGTGAAAGTTAATAATATTCGTTTCATACAATACTTGGTCAAACTCTTTTTTAGTAAGCTCTTTACCGCAACAGCACTCCGTTAAATAAAGGTATGCTCCAAAGTTTTCGTGCCCGTAAAAATGAGCTATTTCCGTTATTTCCCCGCGCGAATTTTCAAAGGTCTTAACGTAATACTTTCCTATATCGTGGTAGTAGCAAGCCTTAACTAAATACTCGGGATAATTATTAGCTATAGCGTAATCTCTTGCGGCAGATAAATGACCGTGAAGAGTTAAGGTGTGGTGGGGATTATCTTGCGAAAAGTCTACCGTTTTATCAAAGGGAAAATTATAAGGCGTTTTATCTATTACCGGGATTATTTCGCTAAAGCCTTCCCAATAATATGGGCATTCAAAGCTTTTAATCATTTTACGCATATCCTTAAGCGGAACGTACGCCCTACCTTCCCTTTGCTTGTTACGCTCGGAGCAAACTTCAATTGAGGTTATAAAAAGCACGCATTTAACCCTGCAACCTAATTTGCGAAAATCACTTATAAAGTTTTTGCGTTTTTTACGGTTTAAATTGGTTGCGTCAATTACCGTGTTTACCCCTTTTTTAACACTTTCTAACGCAGTTTTTTTAATATATTCAAACACGTTTGCGTTAAGAAATTTATAAAATTTTTCACTTTTATCAGTTGCGCTTTCAATCATATCTTCACGTATTTTATCTGAAGATAAAACCGTGTACCCCATTTCTTCATACTCTTTAGAAGCCGTGCTTTTACCGCTTGCGGGAATCCCAACGAACATTATAAGCTCGCCCATGCTTTCGTCTATTTTATTCCAATTATCTTCTTGCATAAGCGAAACTCTCCTTTTTTATTTTTGCGCCACTAATAGTTGTTAAACTTTAATAAAGTAATTTATAAAACTTACGCTGTAATATTTTTTCACAGTAATTGTTTTTTGCTTAATTTTTTATTCTAAATATGCCGTTAATCGACCTATAGCGCGATTAATAAGCGTTTGTTTGGTTTAAAAATTCATAAAATTAATTAATTTGAGAAACATAAACAGACAAATCAAACTTGGTTTTTACAACCATTTGATTATAATCTTGTTCACTAACAAACTCTTTTATTCTTTCACCAATAATACTATCATAACTACTTCCGCTAAGTTTATAGCCAATAGCGGTATCGTAAGCTTCACACTCCACACTGTTAGAAATCGGCCAGTTCCAAGTTAAAGTATAACTGTTTTTTACTTCTTCATTTGCGCGGTTTGCACCAATAACGCTTCTTAAAGCTGAAAGCACGTATTTTAATTTACCCGTTATAGGTGTAGAAATATCAGTCCCAGACACACTCCATACAATGGGGTAATAATCACAAAGGTGCATTTCAGAAAAACCGTCAGTCAAACCGTTCAAGTCAACGTTTAGTTCCAAAGAAACCTCTGGGGTACCTTCAAAGGTTATCACCATTGAACCACTTTCACCCGGTGCAAAGTATATGGTATTACAAAGATTAACATCCGCGCCAAATCGCTCCCCATCATCTAATACGTTTACGTTAAGATAGTTATCATCCCTATTACTACTTGCATAAAACTTAGATGCATCCACCGTTAAAGTAGCGCCATATTTTTCTAATGATACAGCTCTTTTGCACATAACGCAAAAGCCGTTTGCATAGTAATGCGTACTGCCTGCAGGCAAGATAATATTTTCTGACCTTCCGCAATTGCAATTAGCGCGCATCAATCCATCTGTTGTGCTTGTTGCTTCTTGAATAACGGTATATTCAAAATTATGCGGATGGGTACATGCTCCCACTGTTACGTTTACAAGCATTATAGCCAACACAAAAATTGCCTTTGCTATATTTTGTTTTTTCATCTTTTTACCTTTTTTATTTTATTATATCACTGCAACAAAATATTGTCAATTATAAATTTTCTTGTTTATTTATTAGTTTTTTATATTAAAGCATTT
>JAZSMG010000033.1:0-3444 GCA_045535775.1 Christensenellaceae bacterium
ATATGCTATCGGTGACGTTAACGGAAAGGTAATGCTTGCTCACACCGCTTATAGAGAAGCAGAAGTTTGTTTTAATCATATAATAAATAATAATGATTATTTAGATTATAAAACGATTCCTTCGGTTTTATATACTTCCCCAGAATGCGCTTGGGTTGGAATAAACGAAGATGATATCAATAATGATTTACTTGATATTACAGTTAAAAAACTGCCAATGATTTATTCTGGGCGATTTGTAGCCGAATCTTGTGAAATTGACGGATTATGTAAAATATTTATTGATAAAAAAAGCAATACAATTGCCGGTTGTGCAATTTTAGCTGATGGGGCAAGTGAACTAATTGTTGCTATTAGTAATATGATAATTATGCAAATGCCGATTGATAAAATAAATTCACTTATTTTCCCACATCCAACGGTAGGAGAAATTATTAAAGACGTTTTAAATTCATAAAAATAAAACCGACGCAAAAAATATGCGTCGGTTTTTCCTTAAATAAGGATTGAATTCAAATTAAACTCTAGTAACTTTTTCGCTCTTTAAGCAACGAGTACAAACGTATTCAGAGGTCATTACTCCGTCTTTTAAAATTTTGACCTTTTGAACGTTTGCGCTGTATAAGCGAGGGGTCTTACGGTTACTGTGACTAACATGGTTACCTGATAATTTTCCTTTTCCGCAAACACTGCAAACTCTTGACATATCTACACCTCCAAATAAGTAAGTAAATTTCTTTAAATATCATTAGCCTATATAATATAACACTATTTACAAAAAAAAGCAAGAGTTTTTACTTGATTTTTGCATTTGATTGAAAAAAATTTAAAAAATAATTGTTTTGTTGTGCTTAAAATATAAATGTGCTTAAAAATTGTTGCAAATTTTACTTATTTGTAGTAAAATTAAGTGAGTAAGTTAAGGAGTAGGACTATGTCAGTTAACACAAATAATATTTATGGCAAAATTTCAATTTCAGATGAAGCTATTGCTAGAGTAGCAGAACACGCAGCTCTTGAATGCTATGGAATTGTTGAATTAGTAAATAAACGTTTTACGGACAGTCTTTCCGGTTTATTCAAAAAAGGTGGAACTCATGGAGTTAAGGTTTCCACTGAAGGTGATAGAATTCACATCGATTTATACGTAACCATCAAGTTTGGTGTTTCTATTTCTGCCGTTGCGGAAAGTTTAAAGCAGGCGGTAAATTATAAAGTAGAAAAGTTTACAGGTATGTTAGTTGATACGGTTAACGTTAATATCGTTGGTGTTAAATTATAATTCCTCATTATATAATATGTATAGGTGAGTGGCTATCATTAACTAAATTACAAAACTTCTTGTAATCAACAGGAAATTAGGAGAAATCTTTTAGATATGCAAAAAACTATAAACGGCGCAATCTTAACCAAAATGGTTATAACGGCAGGTAAACTGCTAGAAGCCAATAGAACAAAAATTGACGCATTGAACGTTTTCCCCGTTCCCGATGGTGATACGGGTACAAATATGTCTTTAACTATGCAATCTGCAGTTAAAGAACTTAAGCTTTGCAATTCAAATAGAATGAGTTTAATCACTGATGCTATTTCTCGTGGTGCTCTTCGTGGCGCTAGGGGTAATTCAGGTGTTATTTTATCTCAAGTATTCCGTGGAATTTGCTCTGTACTTAAGGAAAATGAGGAAGTTGATACAAAATTATTTGCAAAAGCTCTAAAAAAAGCAACTGAAATTGCATATGCCGCAGTAAGTAAACCAAAGGAAGGTACTATGCTTACCGTTTCAAGAATGATTTCTGAATGCGCACAAACCGCACAAAGACATCGCGATTTTGAAGTGTTCTTTAAGGAAATCATTGCTCGTGGTGAAGAGGCTTTAGCTATGACCCCCGAACTTTTACCTGTATTAAAGAAGGCGGGTGTTGTGGACTCAGGCGGTATGGGCTTACTTACTGTTTACAAAGGGATGTATAAAGGCTTAATTGGTGAAACTGTTGAGGTTAATGAAGAACCTGAAGAAACAACGTCTGTTAAGACTGAAGAAACTGTTCCCACAGAAATTGATATTCTTAATTTAGGTGAAATAGAGTTTGGGTATTGTACCGAATTCTTTATTATAAATTTAAAACGCAGAACTACTTTAGCTGATATTGATAGACTTCGTGAATATTTAATGAGTATTGGTGATAGCGTTGTTGTAGTTGGTGATTTAGAATTTGTAAAAGTTCACGTTCATACGAATAACCCCGGTCAGGCACTTTCTAAGGCTTTAACTTTAGGTGAACTTGACCGTGTTAAAATTGAAAATATGCTAGAACAAAACCGTCAGCTTATTGCAAAATATGAAGCTGAAAAGAAGGAAATGGGCATGCTTGCTGTTTCTCAAGGTGAAGGGCTTGCAGAAATTTTCAAAGAATTAATGGTTGACCGTATTATTGAAGGCGGTCAGACTATGAACCCCAGTGCTAGTGATATTGCTGATGCTGTGGTAAAGATTAATGCAGAAAACATATTTGTTTTCCCCAATAACAGTAACATTATTCTTGCAGCTGAACAGGCTAAGTTCCTTGTTGAAGGTAAGAAAATTCACGTTGTTCCCACGAAGAACGTTCCTCAAGGTTTTGCAGCGGCATTAGCTTTCAATCCTGAGGTTAGCGCAGAGGAAAACCTACTTAATATGCTTCACGAAATAGAAAACGTAAGCACTGGGCAGGTTACATATGCTTCAAGAACAACAAAAATTGATGGTTTCAGTCTTAAGAAGGGCGATATCATTGGTTTGAATAGTAAAAAGATTCTTGCAAAATCTAACTCTGTTGAAGATGCAACCCTTAAGTTGGTTGAAAAGATGAAGGATAGTGCTCACGCATTAATTAATCTTTATTACGGAAAAGAGATTACTGAACAAGAAGCTGAAAATTTACAGGCAAAGCTTGCTGAAAAATATCCCGAATGCGACGTAGAGATCTATTACGGTGGGCAAGATATTTATTACTATATAGTTTCACTTGAATAATTTAATGCGTCGCATTAGCGGCGCATTTTTGTTTTGATATTATGGAATTGAGATATATAAAAGGCTTAAGCGATAAGCGAATTAAAGAACTAAATAATATTGGAATTACGAATGCCGAAAGGTTAATTCGTCATTTTCCACGCAATTATTTAGATTTAACTAGGGTTATGCCGCTTAAATTTGCATATCCGAATGAATTCGCTTTTACAAAAGCAAAATTGCTATCTGCACCGCAAACTTTAGTTTCTGCCAGAAAGGTGCGATTTGTAAAGGCGCTTTGCGAACAGGAAGGTGAAATATTTACTGCGATTTGGTTTAATCAACCTTACGTAACCCAGAAATTAGAGCAGGGTGCTGAATATTTGTTTTACGGTAGAGTCCAAAAGAAGATGGGGCAGATTAGTATGCTTAATCCCAGCTTTGAGCTA
>JAZSMG010000159.1:0-5630 GCA_045535775.1 Christensenellaceae bacterium
AGCAAGAAGCTCTGTATGAGTACCGCGCTCTGCTACACCCTCACTTGTAATTACAATAATTTCATCCGCGTTTTTTATTGTGGAAAGGCGGTGTGCTACTACTATTGTAGTTCTGCCTTCAGATAGTTTTTCTAAGCTTTCTTGAATTAGCATTTCAGTTGCGTTGTCTAATGCACTGGTTGCTTCATCCAAAATAAGAATAGGGGGATTCTTTAAAAATGCCCTTGCGATAGAAACACGTTGCTTTTGTCCGCCGGAAAGCTTAACACCGCGCTCACCAACGTAGGTATCATAGCCGTCAGGTAAGCCCATTACGTATTCGTGAATATTTGCAAGTTTAGCAGCCTTTATAATATCTTCGTCAGTTGCATCAAAGTTACCGTATGCAATATTTTCCTTAACCGTTCCGCCGTATAAGAAAACGTCTTGCTGAACTATGCCGATATTTCTTCTTAAATCGGTTAAAGACATATCCTTAATATCTATACCGTCAATTAAAATATTACCGCTATCAATTTCATAAAATCTTGGAATAAGGTTACAAAGTGTTGTTTTACCACCGCCTGAAGGGCCTACTAAAGCAACGGTGTGTCCCTTGGGAATATTAAGGTCCATATTGTCGATAATCAACTTATTGGGGGACTTTTCATCTAAATTCTCACTTTTATCGTAAGCAAAACTAACCCCTTTAAATTGAATGTTCCCTTCTAAAAGGTCAACCTTAACTTTACCTTCGCTAAAGTCCTCCGGCTCTATTTCCATAATCTCTTGGAAGCGTTTAAATCCTGATAAACCCTCTTCTACCTGTTCAAATAAAGTAACGAAGGTTCTTATGGGATTTATAAGCATAGATATGTAAAGAATGTAGGCAGTCATTTCGCCCGCGCCAATCTTGCCGATTGCAAAGAAGATACCGCCCGCAACCAAGGTTATAAGATACAACATATCTATACATAAGTTCATTGAAGTATGGAACTTACTCATTACCAAGTAGTTATTCTTTCTTGCCTTTTTAAATTCTTCGTTGGTTTGGTTGAACTTTTCTATTTCGTGCTTTTCTGCGGTGTATGATTTAGAAACCCTAATGCCCGAAAGCGCACTTTCTACACCTGCGTTTATTAAAGAGGTCTTTTCCCTTGATTGACTGAATACGTCTAACATCTTTTTACGCATACCGATAACGATTGCAAACATTACCGGCAAGAAAATTAGCACCATCAATGAAAGCCATGGGTTAATACCCAATATCATTATTAGCGCACCTATTATTGTAATTAAAGATATAAATAGGTTTTCCGGGCCGTGGTGAGCAAGCTCTGCAACCTCAAATAGGTCGTTAACCAATCTAGACATAACAGAGCCAACCTTTGTTTCATCATAGTAAGAAAAGGGAAGTTTTTCAAGGTGCGAAAAGAGCTTAGCCCTCATATCACCCTGCATGCGCATACCAACCAAATGCCCCCAATAACTAACGCTAAAGTTTAAAAACGCCTTTAGCAAGAAGATTGCAAGCATTACTGCGCCAAAAAAAGCAACCGCCTTCCAATTACCTGCCGGGGCGTAAACGTCAATAATGTCGCCTGCTATGTAGGGATATATTAAATTACAAAGAGCCATTAAAAGTGCGCAAAACATATCGAATGCAAAAGCCCATTTATAGGGCTTATAATAGCCCACGAATTTCCCTAAAAGGCTTTTATTTTTGCTTTTAGCCATTTTCTTCCTCCGTTAAATATTTCGCAAGACCGTATGCTTCTATATCTTTATTGATATAGCCCATCCATCTAAGGTCATCTGCCGTTTTATTTTCGATTTCGCCGTAAAGCTCAAGCGCTCTTTTATATGCTAACGCGCAAGCCTTATAGTCCTTTAAGTAACGCAAATAATGGGTTGCCACCGTGTAATACTGGTAGCCTCTAACCCTTGAACTTCTACCCTTTTGCTCGCCAATTTTTTTATACGCCTCAATACAGGTTAAAAGGTATTGTTTAGCGCGCGAATCGCCCTTTTTAAAATAAAATTTACCAAGCCTGCTATTAACGTAAGCATATGAATACAAGGTAGAAAACTCATCTATTGCAAGCACGCGCTTGTAAATAGCAATTGCCTGTAAATAGAAAACCTCCGGCGAACCGTCCTCAAATTCCACACCCTGAGCGTAATCTTCAATATTTTTACCTATATCAAATAAAACACCGGCGTAAAGATCATCGTAACGGGCGGGGTTTTTATCTGAAAGCTCTTTTGCCACCCCGCAAATATTTTGAATAAGCTCGCGCTCAAAGCTTAAAAGCTTGTAGCTTTTGTTTATTCGAATATTGAAGCAAGCATAATATTTTGCAGCAAAAACATAATCCGCAACCTCTGCCTCAGTTGCATCGCCGGCCTCTATTCTGTAAAGCAATACCTCGTATGACTTCTTATAATAGGTAGCCTTTTGAGTTTCTACCGCAAAAGCCCAAGCCAACTGCATATACGCACCGGATAGCCTTCTTGCGTATTTTTTGGGGTTGATTGCATAAAGTTTTTCAAACTCTTCCACGCTTTCCTTTGCAAACTCAAAGGATTTATCCTTGCAATCGTTTTTACCGTAAGCAAGTGAAATATTATAGCTTAACTTTGCCTTATTCAAAGAGTTTTCTTCGCTTGGGTTTAACTGGCAAAGTGCGCTGTTAATTTTATACGCCTTATCATAACATTCAAGCCCTTCAAACACATTAGCTGAAGCAAGGTAATTACTGCCTAACGCACGCCAAAAGTCACATTTTTCTTCCCACGTACCAAATTTTTCAAAGCATTCCTGCACGCTTTTTAACAGTTGAAGCTCCTTTGCATCTTGCTTTTGCAGATGTAAAAAGTCAGAATATTGCAAGAATATTTTTTTATCTAGCGAATGCTTTTTGCAAAGTTCGCAAGCCTTTGAATAAAGTTCTTCTATTTCTATTGCGCTTTCTTTGGTTACTCCCTTTATTTTTAAAGTTTCTATGCGCTGTAAAATCTCGTTTATATTTATTTGAAGATTTGCCCTTGCAGATGAAACTATTGCCTCGCCGTGCTCTAATAAACGCTCGTTTTCAAGTGCTTCAGAAAATATTTCATCGCTATCTAAAATAGCAAGCGCCTGTTCGTATTTACCCCCTTCTATCAACCTATAGCCCAAGATTTGCCTTTCTGAAAGCTTACCGGAATCTGCTACGGCATATATGTTTTGAAGCTGATTAAATATCTTTTCCTCTGCAGTTTTAATCTTTTCTTCCACCTCTGTTTTAGCCTTAGAGGTCTTAGAATATTCAAGGTATAAATCCAAATCATTGGGATTTTCTAAGTAGCTTGCCTTACACCTTAAATAGTCTGACTTAATTCTTTCTAATTCACCCTTTAACTTAGCAAGCTCTTCGTGATTACAAAAGGCAGGCGCGTTGGAATAAACGGCAATAGATTCACCGTTAACAAGAACCTTTCCGCCCTTAAATTCCACCATGCTTTGATCTAAGCCCATGCTCTTAATTTGCATAATAAGCCAAAGCTTTAAGGAGTCGGTATTAGAATAGGTTTTGTAATAATGCTTAAGCTCTTTATCAAGTTTATCCGCAAAGTACTGAACGGATGAGAATAACTCGTTTTTATCGTTAACGCACTTAAACACCGTTAGTATTTTGGGGCGCAATTCCCTTTTGAAATGGCTATACGCAACCTCAAACTCATGCTCGGTATATTCGCCAACCTTTTTAAAGAAGATAAAAACGGAAAGCTCGCTATCTTCAATTTCCTTATCGTACTTACTCTGCTTGCCGTCCGCTTCTATAGAATCGTCGTAATCCTCGCACATAACGAGCTGAAAATATAGTCCGTTATCTAAATACAGATCGTTAAGCTGGCGAAAAAAGTTACCTATGGCAACCCTATCATCCTTAAGCTCTTCTATAGATGAACCTATAAAAATCTTAATTTTTCTCATTTTCACTCCTTAATGCGAACAAAATTTGCTTTAATTAGGTTATAAAAGCCATTAAAACAATAAAAGATAACAATAATGCAAGTATTATAACACATTTTTTTAACTATTTCTATCATTTAACAATTGTTTTTTATTTTTTAAATAAAAAATCGACTTTGTATTCTTTACCGCTATTAAAATATTTGACAAAATTGTATACGCTATTGTATAATTTCAAGGTTGCAAGGAGAAAACTTATGAAAAGAGAAAATATTAGGAATATTGCAATTATAGCCCACGTTGACCACGGAAAAACCACCTTGGTTGATGCTTTACTTAAACAAAACGGCGTTTTCCGTACCAACGAAGTCGTTCAAGACAGAGTTATGGACAGTAATGACCTTGAAAGAGAACGCGGTATTACAATTTTAGCAAAGAACACCGCAGTTCACTATAAAAATACCAAAATAAACATTATAGACACACCCGGCCACGCAGACTTCGGTGGCGAGGTAGAACGCATACTTTCTATGGTAGACGGCGTTGTGCTTTTAGTAGACGCGGTTGAAGGCGTTATGCCACAAACCAGATACGTTTTAAAAAAGGCGCTTAATCTTAACAAAAAGCCCGTTGTTGTTATTAACAAAATAGACAAGGGCGGTGACCTTGAAAGTACGATTGACGGTGTTATAGAGCTATTTATTGACCTTGGCGCTAATGATGATCAGCTTGATTTTAAAACCGTTTATGCAAGCGCAAAATTCGGTTGGGCAAAGAAAGAACTTAGCGATCCCGAAGTGAATATGGCACCCCTTCTAGATACAATTTTATCTGAAGTTCCCGCACCCGAAGGCGAATTTGAAGAGCCCCTACAAACAATAATTTGCAACGTAGATTATGATGAATACGTTGGCAGAATTGGTATTGGTAAAATCGTTCGCGGTAAGATCAATAACGGTCAACCGGTTAACATTTGCCACACGGACGGAACGGTAAGCCAAGGCAGAGTTGCGCGCCTTTACCAGTTTGAAGGCCTAAAGCGCGTTGAGGTTGAAAGTGGTGAGGTTGGCGATATAGTTGCAATTAACGGTATTGATAAAATCAACATTGGCGAAACTATCTGTTCGCTAGACCACCCCGAAGCACTACCCTTCGTTGCAATTGACGAGCCCACAATTTCTATGCTATTTATGGTAAACAACAGTCCGTTTGCCGGCAAAGAAGGTAAATACGTAACCTCGCGTCATCTTCGTGCGCGTTTATTTAAGGAAATAGAAACAAACGTTAGTATGCGTATTGAAGAAACAGACAGTGCCGATACCTTTAAGGTTTACGGCAGGGGCGAACTTCATCTTTCGGTTTTAATTGAAGAAATGCGCCGTGAAGGTTACGAATTCCAAGTTTCCCGCCCCAAAGTTATTTTCAAAGAAATTAATGGTAAAACGCACGAACCAATGGAAGACTTGGTTGTTGAAGTTCCCACCGAATACGTGGGCGCTGTTATGAGCAAACTTGGAGAACGCCGTGGCGAACTTGTCTCTATGGATGCAGACGACCGTGGCGGTACTAAACTCACCTTCAAAATCCCGTCAAGATGTTTGATCGGTTACCGCAACGAAATGCTTACCGACACCAAAGGTTTCGGAACGATGGCTTCGGTATTTGCAGGCTACGAAGAATATAAAGGCGATAT
>JAZSMG010000259.1:0-2244 GCA_045535775.1 Christensenellaceae bacterium
TACGCAAAGTACACTCCCTGCGGTCAATGCTCGGTTTCGCCACTCTAACTCGTATCTAAACCTTATTTTACCATGGCCATTGGCTTCAATCGCCCACAAGCTTTTTCTTTATTTTACCATAGCCATTTATTTTTTGGGGTAACTGGCTTTTTTTATTTTCGGTTACGTACGGCAAGTACGCGCCCTCGTAAAATACTCGTTGTTTATGCCAACTGCTCGTATCTAAACCTTATTTTACCATAGCCATTTACTTTTGTTAGTAACTGGCTTTTTTTATTTTCGGTTACGCACGGTATGTACGCGCCTTCGTAAAATACTCGTTGTTTGTGCCACTCTAACTCGTATCTAAACTTTATTTTGCATAAGGCTTATATACTTCGTTATAGCGGTGAAGTATTATTATATATAATCTAGCGGTTGGTGATATACACTCTAGCGAGTGATGATATACAAAGCGTTGCTTTGATGATATACACACCTATACCGTGTGTAAAATTTAACTAAATGAAAAAGGCTATAACGTGAGTTAATCGCGCTATAGCCTTACTTTTTTAGGTGCATTATACTATCAAGTACAACACTTAAAAAAATGACAGTGGTGAATTATACTATAAATGCACCGTAAAAGGAAAGAAAATAGCTTTATAATAGAAATAAAAAAGCAATAACCAACCGACAAATAGCCCTGTGAAAAAATAAACTAGTTAAAAATGACTAGGTCGGGAAAAAATGAATTGAGTAAAAAAACTTGTTTTTAAATAATTTTTAATAAATTGCTTGCAATGCAAATAAAATGGTGGTATAATTAAAGTATCTCTATACTTTAAGTATGACTAAAATTGATTATTTTTTTGGAGGCAGAATATGAAAAAATCAGTATTTGTGAAGTTTCTTATTACTGTTTTAACTCTTTGTACGGTGTGGGGAACGCTAACCGCGTGTGGAACACCGCAAAATTCAGGAAGCGACGGTGAATCTTCCGTCATTCAAAACAGTAGTAGCATCGGGCATGAACATAGCTGGATTGAGGCGGATTGTTTAAACCCTAAAACCTGTTCATCCTGTGGAAAAACGCAAGGCGAGGCTCTTGGGCATGATTTTGGTGAATGGTATGAAACAGAGCCTGCAACCTGTATGGCGGAAGGTGAAAAGCGCCAAGACTGCACAAGATGCGGTTATTATGAAACCAGAATGATCTTCGTTATAGATCACGTTTATGAAAACGGCGCCTGCACTATGTGCGGAAAGGCAGAAGAAGTAGAACTAACGATTGCTCAAATCAAAACCAAAATAGATGAAAATCCAAGTGGTTGTGAGGTTACTTTTACCGGGGTTGTTGTTGGTTTTGACTCAATGGGCTATGCACACGTAGGGGATGAAAGCGGTATAATTTACGTTCGCGCAAAACACGCTAACTTAACGTTAGGTGCTTTTGTTAAAATTAGCGGCGAGGGTATCGTTTATGAAGGTAGTGCAAACTATCCTGAATATACCCGCCAAATTAAAGCGGATGGAATTACCGTTGAACCGGCAAGCGGAAATGCGCCCACCGTTAAGGATGCGGTTGTTGTTACTTCAAATGATTTAAAGGTTAGTTCAGAAAATGATAAATCAAAAGAATTTCACGGCAACTTAGTAACCGTAACCGGTACCGTATACGTTGGCAATGATAAGTACAATTATTACTTGTTAGATGATGATGGCAATCAAATGGTAGGGCTTCATCACTATTCGCTTCATTTTGCGAACAGTATTGAGGATTCCGTAAATAAGTTCAACGCGTTAAACGGCAAAAAGATAACCATAACCGGTATTGTATATCGCCTATACACAACACAAAATCTTTGGACCTTCCAATATATTTATAACGAGCTTGAATACACCGTTATTAGCGGTAGTGGCGAAAGCTGTTCTCATGCTTGGCTTGACGCTGATTGCAATAACCCTAAAACTTGTTCGCTTTGCGGTGCAACCGAGGGCGAGGCTTTAGGTCACACTGAAGTTGTTGACGCAGCAGTAGCACCTACTTGTACGGCAACCGGTTTAACCGAAGGCAAGCACTGTTCAGTTTGTAACACGGTATTAAAAGCACAAGAAACAGTTGCTGCTTTAGGTCATACTGAAGTAATTGATAAAGCAGTTGCGCCCACTTGTACAACAACCGGTTTAACCGAAGGTAAGCACTGCTCAGTATGTAACGCAGTAATAATAGCACAGGAAACCGTTGATGCTTTAGGTCATACC
>JAZSMG010000251.1:0-8885 GCA_045535775.1 Christensenellaceae bacterium
TTTTTGGTAATTTTTTGAATTTTGAACAAAATTCGACAATTTTGAACAAAATTCGCGCTAATTTTTTTCAAAATACATTTAAATGACTTTACTTTAAAAATTTATGTGCTATAATAGGATTGTAACAATAAAGCAAGGGTACAATCAAGTGAATTGTTTTCAAGAATAAATATCAACGATTTGGGGCGAAAATTAACAATTCTAAGTATTTAATGAGTTTTTGTAAGGTATAAAGCTTGTTGTTACGTAGCTAAAAAAATAAAGAGGGGCATAAATATGCAAAAATCAGTTGTTGTTTTACAGTCAAGTGATGAAGAGGCGCTTGAGTGTGCGGAACGTTTATCACGTAATTTTGAAATAGTTTGCTATACTGCAGACTCAGAGGTCGCTTTAAATTTTATAGCAAAAGAAAAGCCCGATTTTGTAGTTCTTTCATTAACCCTAAAAAGAAGCGATGGCATTACCGTTATAAGAAAAACCAAAGAAATTTCATCAAAGACCAAGTGTATAGTTGTAAGTGTTCTTTCTTCTGTAGAGTACGTGCAAGGCGCAATAGATGCCGGCGCATGCTATTATATGATAAAGCCAATTGATTACAATGCTTTAATAGAGCGTATGGAGGGTATGAGTGCCTCTGTAACGGTGAAGCCTCACAATTTACCGCGTGATAAAGGGAATAAAAACATAGAAGAAAAAATTAGCCGTATTTTTATTGGTATGGGTATTCCACCTCATATTAAAGGTTACGGATATTTAAGGGAAGGCGTTAAACTTGCCGTTGTTAAGCCGGAAATAATAAATAGCATCACAAAAAAGCTTTACCCTACTATTGGCGAAAAGTTCGGTACTAGCGCAAGCAAGGTGGAACGGGCTATTCGCCACGCAATAGAGGTTGCTTGGAACAAGGGTAGAATAGAAAGCTTTAATGCATTATTCGGTGTTAAAATATACAGCGAAAATGAAAAGCCAACCAACAGTGAATTCATAGCGTTAATTGCAGATAGATTATTGTTAGATGAAATCTCATAGTTTTAACTAAAGAAGACTACCTAATTAAATATTGCCAGTAAACAAAAGAAAAAAAAGGACTTTCGTATTTTACGAAGGTCCTTTTGCTTTATAAGTGCTTGTATAAGGCGATTAACGGGCTTTTAAAGCAAATTATCTGCCTTTATTGATTTAGAATACTCTGAAGGCGTCATTTGGGTATGAGCCTTAAATAAGCGCGAAAAATAGTGCACGGAATTAAAGCCTAAGGTGTAAGCAATTTCCGTATACGTATATTTGTTTTGGCTTATAAGCTTTTTAGATTCTTCTATTTTTAAAAAGATATAGTACTGAATAATGCTAGTACCCATGTGCTTTTTAAAAATAGCCTTTATGTAGGTTTTAGAAAAGAAAAGCTGTTTAGCAATAGTGTCTAGGTCAATAGAAGAATAAAGCCTTTCGTTAAGCAAACTAATTATGTTAGAAACGATTTTATCTGAATGCAGGGTAGAAAGGTTTTCGGTGAGCATTTTGGTGTTATCTGCCTTCTTTTCGTTGCGTAAAAGTGAAAGAAGCATAAGCTCAATACAGTTTTTAATAATTTGCTCGCTACCTAAGGGCGCATCCTTTCTTTTGGTCATTCTGGTAAGGTAAATTTCGTTTAGCTTATCAGAAAAGCATTTTGGTGTTTCGTTAATAATTTTACCTAAAAGCGCCTTTTCAAAATCGCTGAACACAAAAATTTTATCTGCAAAGTAATTAATTGCGCGTTGTGTGCATTCAAAGGAAATTATAGCGGTGTTACCAAAGGAATTGTTAGTGTATATGGTGTGAAGCTCGTTAGGGCGGTGAAAAAAGGCTTCCCCTTGCTTTAAGGTGAATTCCTTATCGTCTGCAATAATGCCAACCTCGCCAGAGTCAACGTAAACCATTTCCCAAAAATCGTGCTTTTCGGGAAGAACACTAAAGTTTTTGCCGTACTTAAAATAGTGAACGGTATAAACTCCGCTTATTTTTAAAACGCTTTTTAAAGAGCTTTTAACGTAATTTTCGTTGCGTATTTCCATAATAATCCTTATAGCGCATTTCTGCTAACAGTAAAAATCAACCATCCCCAATTATTATATAATAAAATCCTGCTAATTGCAATTTAATAACGCAAATTTTTGCAAAAAAATACACCAACAAAAGCAATAAACTTTTTTTGAGTTTTACTTGACGGTTATAAATAAAATTATTTGATAATCTATACGGTTATAGTGGTAACTGTAGCAACCACAAAAAAAAGACCGAGAATGAACTCGGTCTTTTTACGCTTAAGTTAAGCGGTTGGTTATTAGTTAACGGCTACTGCTGCAAGTGAACAGTTGTTTCCGCTAGGTCTGTAAATAATAAAGGTAATCTTATCTGCTTGGCTTGCATTTACTGTAAAGTCAAGGTGGAAAGAAGAAGTGCCTTCAGCAAGAAGTTCGTGGTGTAAAACCGTTCCGTTTGCATCAATTGCTAAAACGTAATAAGTGCTTTGATATCCGCCAACGAATAGGTGAATATTGTTGGTTTCTTCATTAACGTTAACAGAAATTAGGTTCCAAGCACCGCAAACACCGTTGTTAGTACCGTAAGTTACGTCGCTATCCTTATCGTGACCTTCGGTGGTATTCCACTTAGTACCGTTGCTGTAAGTGAAGATTGCCTTGTAATCCCAGAACTTTCCGCCACCGTCCCATCTTAAGGAAGCGCTATCAATAACGTCTGAATTTAACATTTCATCCGTACCTAGGTTTTCAAAGTTGGTGTATAACCAGTCTTTCGTACCAAGAGCGGTTAGATCGTATGAAACGGAGGGTTGAGATTTATCGCCCACGGTTACGAATTCAGCAGGAAGAAGCTCCTTAGTCATCGTAAGAGCAGTGGTAGTAGCGGGCTTATCGCCAAGAATAGCTATTGCAGTTAAGCTTGCGTTACCACCTGCGCTGCTTGTGGGATTTAAGGTAAGGGTTAAGGTAGTGCTTTCATAAACGGTTAGGTTAAAGGTTACAAATCTTGCAACCCCTATTCCGCCTGCCTCGTAGGTTTCGCTGGTAGCAATAGCAACGCCGTTTTGGGTTAAGCTTGCGTAAACGCTTGCATTCCAAGCACCGGTGTAAACGATAATTTGTTTAACTGCGGGATTTACGTTAATGGTTGCAACGGTTTGACCGCCGAAGCAACGACCGCCGGTATTGTTATTAGCTTCCCAAGCAGCTATAGTGTTACCGTTAATCCAACCAATGCCAGCCTTATAGTCGCCAAATCCGCCACCAACCTCGGGAGCGTTATTAGTGGGGATTAAGTCAGTTGCGTTAAGCATAGCAACAACCTCGCCGTTATCTCTGTAGCGTTCCCAGTAAAGGGTGGTTAGGCTACCGGTATCGTGACCTAAAACAACGTTTACGCCGTCGCCGTTAGCAACTGAGCTTTCGCCGGCAACAACGTACGCCTTAACGGTAATAGCGCATTCTGCAACGACAACGCCGTTATCTAAAACGCTAATAGTTACGTTGCCGTTTGCCTTAGCGGTGATTAAGCCGTTGGTATCTACCTCTGCAATACCGTCGTCTGTAGAAGAGTAGGTAAGCTGTAATTCCTTAGAGGGTGAAACTGAAAGCTCAAGCTTTAAGGTTTCGTTAGGAATAAGCTCTTTTTGGGTTACGTTTAGGGTGTAGGTGTATTCAACAGGTCTTTCGTTAACGATAACCTTACAGGTGAATTCCTTGCCGTCTACTCTTGCGGTAATAATAGCTTCGCCGGGAGCAATAGCGGTGATTAAGCCGTACGCGTCTACTGAAGCAATACCTTCTGCAGATGAAGAATATTCAACGTGAAGATCCTTAACGGGTGAAACGCTAATTGCTAATTGAGAGGTTTCTTCTTCAAATAGCTCGATTTCGCTGTTGTTAATTGAGTAATCGTAATCTTCAATACCGCTTACTGCCATAGCTACGATAGAGCTGTTATCGCTTGAAGTGGTGTAAAGAACGAATGAAAGTGTTTCTTCGGTTGCGCAGTTAACTGCGAAGTTTAGCTCGAAGGGTTGGTTGTTGCCCTGTGCTTCAACGATAGCTTCATCCATTAGTAGGTTGCCGTGTGAATCCATAACTGCAACGGAGAATGAAGAGTTCCAACCGCTTATCCATAAGTAAACGTGTTTAACGTTTGCATCAACCTTAGTGGTTACTGATGAGATAGAGCCCCAACGACCGTCGTTACGTCCGTCTGCGGTGGGGTAATCGGTACCGTCAGTCCAATTGAAGAATACTTTATCGTATCCGAAGTCGCCATACCAAGTGTAGAAGCTCATAGAGAACGCGCTTGCATCAATATAGTTAGCATCCTTCTTCTGATCGGGATCCCAAGGTTCGCCATCAACAAAGTTAGTTTCGGGATAGAACCAGTCTAAATTACCTATTTCGGTTAGGTTAACGTTCTTTTCTTGACCGATTAAAGAGGTCTTTTCCATAGATAAGCTTACTGCGGGAGCAGGCTTATTAGCGTTACCAAGAACGGTTATTGCGTTAAGTGAAATATTACCTTCTACGTTAGAGCCTTCTGCCTTAAGAGTTAGGGTAGTTGCTTCCTTAACGTCTAGGTTAAAGGTGATTTCTCTTGCCTGTGAGGTCCAGTCTGCTGTAAACGCTTCTGCGGTTGCAAGAACAACGCCGTTATAAAGAATAGATAGGGTGTTAGTGCCTCTCCATGCGCCTACGTATACGCGAATTGCCTTCACGTCGGGGGTAACCTGAATTTGAGCTTCAAGAAGGTGAGTTCCGCTGGTGTGGCTACCGTTGTGGGTATTCTTATCAACTCTTTGACCTCTACCGTTAAACCAGTTAAAGCCAATACCGAAGTCGCCAAATTGGCTTCCGCCGGGAACTAAGTCGATAATATCATCGCCAACAAGTGAGCCGTTTACGGTCGTACCGGAGTAGTGTTCCCAATAAATGGTATCTAAGGTAGCGTCGTTATAAGAAAGGTTTACAAGAGCGGGATTGTTTTCGGTGGTGGTAACGGTTGCGGTTGCAACGGTTTTAACGGTAACAACGCAAGCAAGCTCGTTGCCTTCTACTAAAGCGGTAATAGTTGCTTCGCCATCCTTTAAGGCTACTAAATGACCGTTATCTACGCTTACTACCTCTGAAGCACTGCTGTTCCAAACGATTGCGGGAGCTTCGGTGGGAGTGGGGGTAATAATTACTGATAAATCCATTTCCTGACCGGGAATTAGCTTAGCTTCTACTGCAGAAAGCTCGTATTCGTATTCAATAGGAGCGGGGGTTACGGTTACGGTAGCCGTTAAGCCAACGTCCTCGCCGTCGATTAGAACCTTGACGGTTGCTTGACCTTCGCTTACGCCGGTGATAACGCCGTTAGCGTCAACTGTTGCGATATCTTCGTTTAAGCTTTGGTAAGAAACTGCAAATCTTCTATCGGGGGTTGCAATGGTTTGCAATCTTTCCCAAGTAGTGCCTGCTTGAAGCTCAACCTCGCTTTGTGCTAAAGAGTAGCTATATTCAACGTATTTGTGAACTGCAAGCGCTGCAACTGAACAGTTAGCTCCGCCGGTGCGGTAGATATTAAGCATTAGAGTATCCTCAACTGCGGTAGCAACTGCTAAATCAATCATAAATGAGTGGGTTACGCCACCTTCTTCTTCGTGTAATAATTCGCTTACTAGAAGGTTGCCTTGTGAATCGTATAATTCAAAGTAGTAGGTGCTAGAATAGCCTGCAACCCAGAAGTATACGTGGTTGGTTTCTGCGTTAACCTTGGTGCTTATGCTTGCCCATGCGCCAAATTGACCGTCGTTGTTAATGCCTGAAGATGAAGCGTTGATAGTACCGTTTGACCAAGAGAAGTTACCCTTATAATCGTCGAATGAGTTATTTCCTTCAACTTCAAGAGTATCAACTAAAATCATGTTACCGCCGTTCATTCTTTCTACTTCGTGCTTGTTAAGGTAAATCCAGTCTTGAGTACCAAGCTCGGTTAGGAAGTATTCGTTTTCGGGGTTGCCGTCAACTAGGTTGGGCATTTCGGTTTTGCTGAAGCTTACGGTTACGTTAGACTGTTTTGCGGGCGCGTTACCTAAAATAACGATTGCAGGAACGGAAACGTTACCGCTTGAGGGAGATGCGGTTACCTTAACGGTAAGCTCTGTAATAGCAGGATCGATTTCTTCAAGGAAGAAGGTTACTTCTCTTGCAAGAGAGTCGCCACCGGCAGTAAAGGATTCTGCGGTTGCAACAACTACGCCGTTCCATTCAAGGGTAATGTTATTGGTTGCATTCCATGCGCCTGCGTATAAACGGATTGCCTTAACGCTTGAATCAATAGCAACCTTAAATGAAATGGTAGCTTCTTGAGCGTGAGGAGTATGTTTACCGTTGGTATTGCGTGAGTATGCAAGATTTACTACGCTATCATTATAAGATAGGGGAATCTTGTAATCCCAGAAGTTAAAGTCGCCACAAACTTCAAATAAATCGGTTACAACTAAGTCTTCTGCAAATAATTTATGGCGTTCGCCGTCAGCTGAATAGTGTTCCCAATAAAGTGTGTCTAAGCTTTCGTGGTTATCAGAAAGGTTAGCGTCTGCGCGTTCAACAACGGTAGAGGTTGCTTTAACGGGTGAGGTTACGGTGATTTCACAAGAAAGAAGTTGTTCGTTAACTAAAGCGGTAATGGTTGCAGTACCTGCAGAAAGAGCGGTTACTAAGCCGTTTTCTACCTTTGCAACGCTACCTGCGGTAGAATTCCAAACAACGGTGAAGTTTTCTTCCGTTGCGGGTGTTACAACAACGTTAAGCTGAAGTGTGTCACCAATAACTAGTTCCTCTGCGGTTTTATCAAGTGCGAATTCATAAACGATAGGTAATGCGTTTACGGTTACCGCGCATTCTAAAACTTGGCCGTCTACGGTTGCTTTAACAAGGGTAGTACCCTCTGCAACGCCAAGAACAACGCCGTCTTCAACGGTAGCAATAGCGTCGTTATCAGAAGCCCATTGAACTTCGATTTCCTTTTCGGGTTCAACGATAACTCTTAACGTTCTGCTTTGACCAACGTCGATAGAGAAAGAGGTGAGGTTAAGTGAGTATTCGTAAGTAATTTCTTCTATACTGCTATCTTCAGTAATAGAAGAATCGGTGATTTCCTCTGAAAGCGAAGAACTGCTCATCTTTGAAAGATCAGGTAAGCAAGCAGATACTGCGCAAACTAGGATAATCAGGAGTAATAATGTTGCAAGTTTTTTGAACGTTTTCATAAAAAACCCCTTATTTATTCGGCTAACGCCGTTTTTTATCTAATTTAAGTTACTGTAATAAAGTTCTTTTCTCACGCCCTAATGCTAGAGCGTGAGAACAGTTTGTTGGTTTGTTTTTGGTTGTAAGCAATTAATTTACTGCAATAGCCGTAAGACCTGCACTACCGGTACCGGAACCGCCTTTGTAATATACAACGGTTATGGTTTGAGCGGATAATGCTTCTACGGATAGCGTAATCTTAATGCTTTCTCTTCCGGAAACTGAAACGTGTTCGTTAGAGGTAAGAAGAGTTCTTCCGTTTTCATCAAGAACGGTAATAGCTGCGGTTGCAGTGTTTACGGTTGCGTATAAAACTATTTCTTGGGTGTTTTCATCAACTGCGATTTCTGCTATGAAGTAATCGAATACAACGCCGTTGGTTAAGCCTTCTGCAGAACCGTTTACACCGTCAGTATAAGAAAGAGCCGCACCGTAGTTTTCGTAAACGGCGTATTGGTTGTAACGAACGCTTCTAATTACGTTTGCATTTGCCTTTTCATCAAGTGCGCCAACGTGGTGCCAATCGTTATAAACTGATAAATCTACTTCGCCACTTACAGACTCCGTTGAAGAGGTTAAGCTTGCGGTTGCATCTTTAGAGTAGGTGCCGGTTACCGCAATACCTGCAAGTGAAACGTTACCGCCGTTTTCATTAGATGAACGAATGAAGATTACAATTGAATCGTTCTTGGTAACTTCAAGAGCAATAGTTACAACCTTGTTTACTGCGCTAGAGCCTGCCGTGAATGATTCGCTTTGAGCAATTAGTTCGCCTGCTCTATTGTAAACTTCAACGGTGTTGGTAGCCTTCCAAGTACCCGTGTAAAGAATAACGTGCTTGGTATCGGTTGTTACGTCAAGGTTAATAGTTATAAGACCGGGTGTGCAAGTTCCCTTGGTAGTGCCTGTGTGCGCTCCAAGCTCTAAGCCGTCGTAGTAAGAAAGTCTGCTTTGGTAATCGTTAAAGATACCGGGTGTTCTAAACGATACGCTATTGATGATGTTACCGTTAATCTTTTGAACGGGGGTAACACCGCCGTCATCGCCAAACTGCATCCAGTCAAGTGTAGCTTCGCCTAAAGATGCACCTGCATCACTTAAGCATACGCTAGCAGGTACGTTTGCAACGCTTGCGGTTGCGCTAACGTTGTTTGCATCAAATACTTCTTCTGTGGGGATTTCATCAGATGCGATAACTGCAAGTAAGCTTAGGTAGGTAGAAGTACCCGTTCCAACGGGTTCAGTTGCTAAAGCAGAGTAGGTTACGTATAGAGTTCCGTTGCAGTTTTCAGGAATTTCAATAACAACTCTTCTTAAGAATAGACCTGTTATATCACCAAATACGGTGGTTTGAACGTTACCTGCGCGGTCTCTTACGCTAAGCTTTGCAGTAGCTTGGTAACCGCCAAGGTAAATAACGTAGTAAGAAGCCTTGGTTACGTTTAATTGGAAGGCGAAATCCTTTTGTGAAGAAATTGATCCGCGAGACTGTTCGTATTCACCAAAGAATTTAGTGAAGAAGTTATCTGATGAAGACCAGTTTAGATCGTAAGA
>JAZSMG010000015.1:0-6241 GCA_045535775.1 Christensenellaceae bacterium
GCGCAAATTTTAATTGATTTGGGTATGGACAGCGCCACCGTTGCGGGGGCTTTCCTGCACGACACAATAGAGGACACCGCGGTTTCTGAGGGTGATATAAAAAAGGAGTTTGGAGAGGAGATTCTCCTTCTCGTAAAGGGCGTTACCAAGCTTGATAAAATAGAGTTTAAATCACACGAAGAAGAACAGGCAGAAAACTTTAAAAAGATTTTCGTTTCAATGGCAAAGGATATTCGTGTAATCATTATTAAGCTTGCGGATAGATTGCACAACATGCGTTCACTCAACTTCCTTTCTAAGGAGCGTCAGCTTAGAATGGCGCGCGAAACGTTAGAAATTTACGCACCGTTAGCAGGTAGACTTGGTATTTCTCAAATTAAATGCGAATTAGAAGATTTGTGTTTGAAGTATATTGATGCGGAGGCTTATGAATATTTAAGCGAAAACATCAACGCAAAATTAGAAGAGCGCAAGGTTTTCGTTAATTTCGTAGTTAAAGAAATTAGGGACATATTATCTGAAGCCAATATTAAGGGCGAGGTTGTTGGTAGACCTAAACACTTCTATTCCATTTATAAAAAGATGAAAAAGGGTAAGGAATTAGAGCAAATCTATGACCTTACCGCCGTTAGAGTTATAGTTCAAACGGTAGATGAATGCTATGAAATTTTGGGTAAAATCCACAAAAAATGGAAGCCCATTCCCGGCAGAATTAAAGATTATATTGCAATGCCGAAGCCAAATATGTATCAAAGCTTGCACACCACGGTTGTTACCAGCTTTGGTAAAATATTTGAAATTCAAATTCGTACCTATGCGATGCACAGAACAGCGGAATTCGGTATCGCGGCGCACTGGAAGTATAAAGAAAACAACACAGAGGCGGAAAATACCGATTTCGACCATAGACTTGACTGGATTAGGGAAGTTATGGAATGGCAGGGCGACCTTACTGACGGAACGGAATTCTTGCAGTCCTTAAAGGGTGATATTTACGCAAGCGAATGCTTGGTATTCACACCTAACGGCGAGGTTGTAAGCTTACCAGCTAAGCCCACACCTATTGACTTTGCTTACAGAATTCACACCGAGGTTGGTAACCGTTGCGTTGGCGCTAAGGTTAACGGTAGAATGGTTCCCTTAAATAGCGAGCTTGAAACGGGCGACGTTGTTGAAATTTTAACCTCTAAAAACTCTAAAGGTCCTTCATGGGACTGGCTTAAAATAGTAAAATCTTCGGGCGCAAAAGCAAAAATTAAAGCCTTCTTTAAGCGCCAAATGGCAGATGAAAAGATTAAAATCGGTAAATCTATGCTTGAAGCGGAAGCTAAAAATAGGGGTTATAGCCTTAACAATCTGCTTAACCCTGTAAGCTTTGCGGCTCTTTCTGCCAAGCTTTCCTTTAGCACTCACGAAGAAATGTTTGCAGCGGTTGGTTGCGGTGCGGTAACCGTTAACCAAATTATATATAAGCTTATAGACTTATGTAAGCCAGAGCCCGCTTTAACGGAAAATCCAAACCAAACCAACAAGGTTATGTATACCCACAAGCAGTCAAGCGGTGGCGTTATAGTGAAGGGTATGGAAGGGCTATTGGTTAGATTTGCAGGATGCTGCAATCCCGTTCCCGGTGACGAAATCGTTGGCTTCGTTTCAAGGGGTAGGGGTGTTTGTATTCACAGGGCGGACTGTCCTAATATGAGAAACGAAGATCCCGAAAGACTTTTAGAGGCTAAGTGGAGCGGTAAGGAAGGTAGTTATACCACTAGTATTAAGATTACCGCCACCGAAAACGCACCCTTGCTTTCTATCGTTTCTTCAGTTTGTAAACAGCTTGGCTTATTCGTTATGGCAATTAACGGCAGAATAGACGGAAAGGCTAGAATTGCTATAGTTGATATGACTATCAAGCTAAATAAAAAGGACGATCTAGATGAACTGTTAACAAGATTAAAGAGCGAGCACGACGTTATTGACGTGTTCAGAACGGTAATTTAAATGAGTATAAAGGTTATTACTATCCCCGTAGGTCCGTTATCGGCAAACTGTCACGTGGTTTATTCGTTAGATAACGATATGGCGTTGATAGTTGATCCCGGCGGGGATTTTTCTCTTATAATGCAAAGGCTAAACGCCATAAATAAAAAGCCCGGCGCGGTAATTTTAACCCACGGGCATTTTGATCATATTATGGCAACTGCAGAATTTCAAGCGCAAAACGTTCCCGTTTATTTGCATCAGGCGGACGCTTGCTTGGTTGAAGGAAGCGGTAATTTAGCTAAATATTTTGGTATAAAAATGCCTCCATTTAACGTTGATAATCGACTTATAGAGGGGGATTTGCAGGTTTGTGGCTTTAATTTAAGGGTAATAGAAACACCCGGGCACACCGAAGGTAGCGTTTGCATTCAAATAGGAAATGCTATCTTTACCGGCGACACCTTGTTTTTTGAAAGCTACGGAAGAACGGACTTCCCATCCGGTAACGCGGTAAAGCTTATTACAAGCTGTAAAAAGCTTTTTGCCTTAACGGGTAATTACGTTTTATACACGGGGCACGGCGAAAGCACGACTCTTGATTACGAAAGAAAGCATAACGCAATAAATTTTTCATTCTAAGGTTTAATATGGTAACTACTAATATAGAAAGGCTAGAAGGGGAGCTTAACGAGGTTTTAAACGAGTTCACACAAGCCCAAAATCTTAATATTGACTTAACCTTTTTGCAAAAAGGCAACAGCTTTTGCTATACGGTAAAATGCGAGGATGAAAGTGAAGAGTTTGTTTACGAGGCTGTTTTTTGTAACGAGCTTGAAAAGAAGCGCTTGTTAAAAAGATACGCTAAGCTTTCTTTATATAAATATTTAAAGGCTAAGTTTAATACCTCTTTACCTTGGGGCGCTTTAACGGGAATAAGACCTACGAAGCTTTTTTATCAACAGGGCGCAGATGCGGAAAGATTTTTAAAAGAAGAGATGGACGTGTCTGAAAAAAAGTACAACGTATTGGTTGATATTTACCACGCGCAAGAAAAATATTATGAAGTAAACGAAAAAAACACCGCTCTTTACGTGGGTATTCCCTTTTGCCCAACAAGGTGTACTTATTGCTCTTTTATCTCTTGTGAAATTGGCAAGCTAAGTGCCGTTAACGAATATATAGAGGCACTTTGCAAGGAAATTGAGCATGCAAAGGGGCTAATTCATAACCTAAGAAGCGTGTATATTGGCGGTGGCACACCCATATCGCCAAGTATTCAAAACATAAAAAAGGTTTTAGACGCCGTTGGTAAGGTGGACTGCGAGTATACCGTTGAAGCGGGTAGAGCGGACTGTATTAACGAAGAAGTGCTACAGCTTCTTAAGGATTACGGCGTAAACAGAGTATGCGTAAATCCCCAAACCTTTTGCAATTCCACTTTAAAGCTAATGGGAAGAAATCATACCGCAGAAGAGGCGATTGAAAAATATCATTTAGCAAAGAGCTTTGGTTTTAAGGTTAATATGGACTTGATTGCAGGCTTACCTCTTGAAACCTTTGAAACTTTTAAGGAAAGCTTAGAGAAGGCTATTTCCTTACGCCCGGAAAATATTACGGTGCACACGTTGTCTTTAAAGAAGGGCTCTAAGCTTAAGGAATTATGCGATAGGCTTCCGGAAGGGGAGGTTGCTAAAATGATAGACTATTCTTCCAATCGATTAAAGGAAGAAGGATACAGACCTTATTATCTTTACAGGCAAAAATACCAGTCCGGCAACTTAGAAAACACAGGTTATTCTTTACCGGGTGAGGAATGCGTTTACAATATTGACGTTATGGAAGAAATCGCGCAGAATTTAGCGTGTGGCGCAAACGCCGTTTCTAAGCGTATTTTCCCCGAAGAAAACAGAATTGAGCGTATAGGAGCGCCCAAAGACGTTAAAACTTATATAGAAAAGCTAGATAAACTTTTAGAAGAAAAAGAAAAATTATTTAAAATATAAATAAAATATTAAAATCGGCGTTAAAACGTTTTACTTTTGTATGCGTTTTATGGTAATATATTCAAGGTACTTTGCCAACGTTTAACGAGCACTCGACGTTTTGCGTTGGTACAAGCGAATAAATAATCCATAGGAGGATAAAGCAAATGGATAAGCTATCTATCATCAATCAATTTAAGACCAGTGAAAACGACACCGGTTCAGTAGAGGTTCAAGTTGCATTACTTACTTCAAGAATCAACCACTTAAACGCTCACTTAGCGCAGAACCCTAACGACAACCACTCACGTCGCGGTCTTTTAAAGATGGTTGGTCGCAGAAAAGGTTTACTTGATTATCTAAAGTCAGTAGATATCAACAAGTACAGAGACCTTATCAGCAGACTTGGCCTAAGAAAGTAATTTTGCCAAAAGAGGGGAGCGCCATAACTGCTCCCCTTTTTTACAACCACGAAAAAGTGCGCCTATAAGCGCGTTAACGGCACTTTCGCTTAATTTTATATGAAAAGCGGTAAGCCGTATATATATCGTAATATATGATAGGGATTCACAAATAAGAGATTTAAGCGCCAAAAAATAAGAATAGGAATTGGCGTTTCCGGTTAATTCGGATAGAGAGTATAAGGAGAACAAATGTTAGAAAATCACAAAATTTTTAAGACTGAAATCGGCGGAAGAGAAGTAACCGTAGACGTAGGTAAGTATGCACAGCAGGCAAACGGCTCTTGTATCGTTAGATGCGGAGATACCGTAGTTATGGTAAACGCTACTATGAGTGAGAAGCCCCGTGACGGTATGGACTTCTTCCCCCTAAGCGTTGATTACGAAGAAAAAATGTACGCCGTTGGTAAAATCCCCGGCGGTTTCAAGAAAAGAGAAGGTAGAGCAAGCGATAAGGCTATTTTAACTTCAAGACTTATCGATAGACCTATCAGACCTTTATTCCCCAAGGGCTTATTTAACGACGTAACCGTTATTGCAACCGCTCTTTCTGTTGACGTTAACATTTCACCGGAGCCTTTTGCAATGTTAGGTTCATCAATCGCTCTTAGCATTTCTGATATTCCCTTTGCAGGACCTACCGGTTCAGTAACCGTTGGTTTAGTAGACGGCAAGTACGTTATCAACCCTGACGTTGCTCAAAAGGAAAAGAGCACCCTTCACTTAAACCTTTCCGGTACTAAGGATGCTATTATGATGGTTGAAGCAGGCGCTAAGGAAATAGACGACGAAGAAATGATCGGCGCAATTCTTTTTGGTCACGAAGAAATCAAGAAACAATGCGCTTTCATTGAAGGTATCGTTGCAGAAGTTGGTAAGCCCAAGAGAGAAATGGATCTTTACCACATTCCCGAAGATCTTGACAATGCGGTTAGAGCATACGCAAGCGAAAAGCTTGACTTTGCTTTAGACACCTTTGACCGTCAAGAAAGATCTGCTCGTCAAGATGACGTTGAAAGAGACTGTTTAGAGCACTTTGCAGAAATCTTCCCCGATATGGAAAGAGAAATCAAAGATAGCCTATACTATATTACTAAAGAAAAGGTTAGAGCAAAAATCACCCACGCAGGCGTTCGTCCCGACGGTAGAGCTTTAACTGAAATTAGACCTATTTGGTGTGAACACGGTTTACTTCCCAGAGTACACGGCTCTGCAGTATTCACCAGAGGTCAAACCCAAGTTATGACTACTTGTACCTTAGGTACTTTAAGTGAAATTCAAAAGCTAGAAGGCTTAGATGAAGAAACCGCTAAGCGTTACATGCACCACTATAACATGCCCGGTTACGCTTCAGGCGAAGCAAGAGGCTTAAAGAGCCCCGGTAGACGTGAAATCGGTCACGGTGCGCTAGCTGAACGTTCACTTGAACCCGTTATTCCTTCTGAAGAAGAATTCCCTTACGCAATCAGACTTGTTTCTGAAGTATTAAGCTCTAACGGTTCTACCTCACAAGCTTCAGTTTGCGGTTCAACCATGGCTCTTATGGATGCAGGTGTTCCCATTAAGCGCCCCGTTGCAGGTATTGCTATGGGTCTTATTAAGGATGCTGAAAGCGGTAAGGTATCAGTTCTAAGCGATATTCAAGGTTTAGAAGACTTCCTTGGCGATATGGACTTTAAGGTAGCAGGCTCTGTTAAGGGTATTACTGCTATTCAAATGGATATTAAGATTAAGGGTATTGATGAAACCATCTTACGTCAAGCTATTTAGCAAGCTAACGAAGGTAGACATCACATTCTTGGTAAGTTGCTTGAATGC
>JAZSMG010000182.1:0-2425 GCA_045535775.1 Christensenellaceae bacterium
GGCATTCGGTATTTCACTTTTAAAGTATAGACTTATGGCGTTTATTATTTCTATAGTTTATGCTTCTATTGCCGGTCTAATGTATATGCTATATATTAGATACGTATCTAACTCATCAAGTACCTTATTCACCTTATCTACCTCACTTAATATTTTAGGCGCGGTAATTATAGGTGGTACGAAATCCATTTGGGGTACTATTGGCGGTACGTTTATAATTTACGGTATAGATCAAATGTTTTTACAGGATATAGAATTCTTTAGAACTAATCCTACGTTAATTACCTTATTCTGTGGTATTTTAGTAGTGTTAGTTATAATGTTCTATCCCGGCGGTCTTGCTCAGTTACTAATTGAAGTTAAGTTCAAAATACAAAAGCTTTTATTAAAGCGAAGAGAGGCAAAATATGGCAAAGATCTTGGATAAAATTTTTAGCCCTCGTAAAAAATTAATAAAGCTTCGCCAGGATTTTGACTGGATTAAGGATGAACTTTCTTTTTTAGATGAGGATTTTGAACAGCAAAAGAAGGCGAGTATAGAAGCTTACGCTATAAAGTTAAATAAGCGCTTTGTAAAAGCCGTAAGGGAAATTGACGTAGATAGAACTAAACAGTTAAGTTTAGAAAATAAAATTCAAAAATATGACGTAAAAAATTATTTAAAGCACCGCGCTTTAAATCATAAAACGGCAAAAACTATTTTTAATGCGCTTAAAAATGGCGAGTCTTGGGAAGCTTGTTTAGCAGAACACAAAAAGGCGTATTTAGACCTTATTGATTCAAGAACAGGCTTTGTAAACGGTTTAGGTTGCGTTCAGGAATTTACTCTTGATCAAGCTAAAGTAGATCAAATAGAAAAGATAAAGCAAGAATTTATTTGCGATTATGAAGCAAAAAAGGCTGAATTATCTAAAGCATTTGATGAAAAGAAGGCAGAAAAACGCGCCCGTTTAGAAGAAAAGGTTGCCAAGTTAGAAGCGGAAATTAACGCTCTTAAAACAAAACTTCCCGAAGGAAAGACTCTTCCTGAAGGTGTGTTGCTAGAAGTAAAAGAATTAAAGCAGTATTTTGGTGGCTTAAAGGCTGTAAACGATCTTACCTTTGACGTTTATAAGGGAGAAATATTTGGTTTAATCGGTCCTAACGGCGCAGGTAAAACCACCGTGTTTAACTGTATTACCCGTTTCTACGACGCTACGGGTGGCGATATGTACTTTGAAAATAAGTACGGTGAAGTGGTTGATATGCGTGATTTTAAGGTTCACGACGTAATTCTTCAAGGCATTTCTAGAACGTTCCAAAATATAGAAATGGTAAAAGAAGTTACCGTTTTAGAAAACCTCTTAATTGCTGCAACCAGATATTATAAGAGTAGCTTTTTAACCCAATTATTACACTTACCTCTTTTAAAGAAGGAAGAAAAATTAATGCGCGCAAAGGCGGATAAGGTTTTAAAATATATGAATCTTTACGCATATCGCGATAGAATAGGTTGGGGCTTGCCTTACGGTGTATTAAAGCGTGTTGAAATTGCAAGAGCTTTAATGACTAATCCTAAGCTTATAATATTAGACGAACCCGCTGCAGGCTTAAACGAATCAGAAACTCAAGATTTAGCTGAGTTAATTGATAAAATCCGCAAAGACTTTAATTGCACAATTCTTTTAGTGGAACACGATATGAGCTTAGTTATGAATATTTGCGATCACATTTGCGCAATATCATTCGGTAAAAAGCTCGCATACGGAACCCCTGCTGAAATTCAGGCAAGTAAAGAAGTTCAAGAAGCTTACCTTGGCGTGGGAGGTGATGAATAATGGCACTGTTAGAAGTTAAAAATTTACAGCTTTCATACGGATTCATTTCTGCACTTAAAGGTATAAATATTAGTGTTGAAAAGGGTCAAATAGTTGCGCTTTTAGGCTCTAACGGCGCAGGTAAAACCTCTACTTTACGCACTATATCAGGTGTTATTAAGGCGCAAGGCGGTAGCATACTTTTAAACGGAAAGGAAATAAGGGGCGCTTCTGCTTATAAAATAGCAAAAGCAGGTATTACTCAATCACCTGAAGGCCGTCTTTTATTCGCAGAGCTTACCGTAGAAGAAAATTTAAAGGTAGGCGCTTACGGCATAAAGACTAAGATTATAAATGGTGTTAAGGTTAGCGCTAAACAGCAAATTAGCGAAAACTTTGAAAGAGTATATAAGCTTTTCCCCGTTTTAAAGGAAAGAAAAAACCAAATAGCAAACACCCTTTCAGGTGGCGAACAGCAAATGGTTGCTATTGGTAGAGCTCTTATGTCTAACCCTCAAGTATTACTTCTTGATGAACCTTCTTTAGGTTTAGCTCCCTTAATTATAGAAGAAATCTTCAAGGCTTTTGTAAAGATAAGGGAAGAAGGTACGACTATTTTAATAGTAGAG
>JAZSMG010000238.1:0-7675 GCA_045535775.1 Christensenellaceae bacterium
CATCTAAGCGCGCACGCCAATTAATTGATGCTGCACAAAACCAAGGTTTAACAGATATTCCCGGGGGTGAAAAGCCTCTATCTGTAGCAGCAAAAGAAATTTACGATAAGAAAGTTATTGCAACAAGATTTTAATTAAGAAAATGCTCGCAGGAGCATTTTTTTATTAAGTAGGCTCACTTATTTATTTTTATTTTTGGAGAATTTTATGATTGCCGAAGTTATTGTCGATATCACGAATAGTGAAGTGGACAAGGTTTTTGATTACAATATTGGCGATTTGAACGTTACCGTGGGTACAAGGGTGGGCGTTCCTTTTGGTAATCGCAAAATCGAAGGCTTGGTTATTGGCATCAAAGAAAAATCGCAATTACCCGAAAATAAAATTAAATGTATAAGCGAGGTTCTAGATGATTTCCCTGCTTTGACTCAGGAGTCGCTTAATTTAGTCAACTATATTTCACAAAAATACGCTACTAGCAAAGCATCGGCTATAAGACTGTTTTTACCTGCGGAAATGCGTCGTGGACGCGTTAGTGAAAAACAAGTTGAATTCGTTAATATTAGCACTGAAATTGACCTTGATGAGGCGTATCTTTCAATCAAAAAAAGTGCTAAAAATCAGCTTGCTATCTTGGATTTTTTAAAAACAGGTAAAACTGTTAGAGCTTCTGTGTTAAGGCAAGAATACGGTGCATCTGCCGTGAAGGCACTGTTAGAGCGCAATATCATTAAGATTGATAAAGTGCGCGTAAACCGTTTGCCGTATAGCGAAATGCTTGTTGAAGATAAATCCGTTCAGCTTACTTTAGCTCAAAATAATGCAATATCAAGCATTAATAAAACCGATAAGCAAGTAACGTTAATTCACGGCGTTACCGGAAGCGGAAAAACAGAAGTTTACCTTCAGCTCATAAAAGAAGCCATTCAAAATGGAAAAACAGCAATAATGCTCGTTCCTGAAATATCACTTACACCGCAAATGTTCAAGCAGTTAAGGGGCCGATTTAATGAATTATGTGCT
This sequence comes from Christensenellaceae bacterium, assembly GCA_045535775.1. Classification (GTDB taxonomy): domain Bacteria; phylum Bacillota; class Clostridia; order Christensenellales; family Borkfalkiaceae; genus HGM11416. The sequence goes on from JAZSMG010000238.1 coordinate 1,024, forward strand.
ATAATTCATAGCGGTTTATCTGCCGGTGAACGATTTGACGAGTGGTCTAGATTACGTTCAGGCGAAGCAAAAATAGCAATTGGGGCTCGAAGTGCAATATTTGCTCCACTGGAAAATCTTGGTATTATAATAATTGATGAAGAGCACGACGGCAGTTATGAAAGTGAAAGTTCGCCTAGGTATTCAACGGTTGATATTGCAAAAAAGCGTTGCGAATTTAATGGTTGTAAATTAGTTTTGGGTAGCGCTACGCCTTCGATTAATACATATCTTCTTGCAAAAGAGGGCTCTTACAACTTAGTTAAGATGCCAGAACGTATAAACAAAAGACCTTTGCCGGAAGTTATTGTTGCAGATATGCGTGATGAAACGCGTAGGGGTAATAACGGATTCTTTTCATCATATTTAAAAGATGAACTGAAATCAGCGCTAGAAGCAAAAAAGCAGGCAATTATCTTTTTAAATAGAAGAGGGTTTTCTCAGCAAGTAATTTGCAGAGATTGCGGATACGTTGCAAAATGTAGCGTGTGTGACGTCTCTTTAAACTATCATAAATCAGGTGATCTGCTAAAATGTCATTATTGCGGTACTAACTACAAAATGCTATCTGCTTGCCCCGAGTGCGGTTCAGCTAATTTGACGCTAATTGGTACAGGAACTCAAAAAATAGTTGATGAGCTTAAAAAACTGTTTCCAGAGGCTAAAATAGCAAGAATGGATAATGATACAACTAGAAATAAGGAAGGACATTATAAAATTCTTTCTGCATTTGCAAGTGGAGAGAGTGATATTTTGGTAGGAACACAGATGATTGCAAAAGGTCACGATTTTCCAAACGTTACTCTAGTTGGTATATTGGATGCTGATATGAGCTTGCATTTTAGCGATTACCGTAGCGGAGAAAGAACCTATCAATTACTTACGCAAGTAGCCGGTAGGAGCGGTAGAGCGGAAAATAAGGGGAAAGTTGTTTTACAAACCTATTCTCCGCAAAATCCAGTTTTAAAATTCGCAATGGATTATGATTACGAAGGCTTTTTTGAAAGGGAGGTTGCAATTAGAAAAGCAACCAAATTCCCGCCATTTGCCTTAATTATTAGGGTTTTAGTTGAGGCAACGGAAGAGGTTGATGCAATAGAAGGTTTAAGAACGATATATATGCCGTTGAAGGATCTTTACGAACAAAATAAAAAGGATTTTTTATTCTTTAATAAGATGAAATCCCCAATTAAACGTTTAAAAAATAAATATCGATATCAAATTTTAATGAGACTTTCGGGTAGTTGTGTAGGTATAAGGGAAGAGGTTTATAAAATAGTTAGCTCTGCTGACTTAGCAAGTGCAACTGCCATTGTTGAAGAAAATCCCGCAAATTTGAGTTAAGGAGTTTACCATTATGGCTATAAGAAAAATATTGCAGTTAGGCGATGATACTTTACGAAAAAAAAGCTTTAAGGTTGAGCAAATAAACGAAAAAACAATACAGCTTTTAGATGATATGAAAGATACCCTAGACAAGGCGCAAGGAGCTGGGCTTGCTGCAGTTCAGGTTGGCGTTCTAAGACGAATTTTTATCGTTGACGTTGAAGAGGGATTTTTTGAATTTATCAATCCAGAAATTATTTCAACTAGCGGTGAGCAGTATGGAATAGAGGGATGTCTTTCGGTTAAAGGCAAGTGGGGGGATGTAAAACGTCCTTACCAAGTTACCATTAAAGCTCAAAATAGAAAGGGTGAGTATTTTACTTTGACAGCAAAGGATTTCTTTGCGAAAGCAATTTGCCATGAATACGACCATTTAGAAGGCGTTGTTTACGTAGATAAAGCAGATAATTTGAGGAGTGAACAGTAATTGAGAGTAGTTTTTTTAGGTACGCCGGATTTTTCAGTTAATACTTTAAAGGCAATACTGGCTAGCCATCACGAGGTCGTTGCAGTAGTTACACAACCTGATAAGCCCGTTGGAAGAAGCGGTAAACCGGTATTTTCACCTGTAAAACAAGTTGCCATTGAAAATGGAATTAAGGTGCTACAATATAATAAAATTCGCCTTGAAGGTGTTGAAGATTTAAAAGCGCTAAATGCAGATATTATGGTTACTTGCGCATTTGGTCAAATTCTCTCACAAGAAATAATTGATATTGCACCAAAGGGTATCGTTAACGTGCACGCATCTCTTTTACCAAAATATAGGGGAGCGGCTCCCATACAGTGGTCTATTATTAACGGTGACAGTGAAACAGGCGTTACAATAATGCAAACAGAAGCCGGCATTGATACCGGTGATATTATTCTTGTTGAAAAAACACCTATTGACGTTAATGAAACTGCAGGTGAGTTATTTGATAGATTATCATCTATCGGTGCTAATCTTTTAGTTAAAGCATTAGATATGATTGAGGAAGGATCTGCAACATTTACTAAGCAAAACCACGATATTGCGACTCACGTAAAAATGCTTAAAAAAGAAGATGGAATCATTGATTTTGGAAAAAAATCGCATGAAATTTATAACTTCGTTCGCGGGATGAATCCATGGCCTTGCGCTTATACGTCTTTAAATAATAAGCAACTAAAGGTTTACGCTACTGAGGTTCTTGACTTAAAGACTGACTTACCCTGCGGTACAGTTGTGAGAGCTGATTCAAAATTCGGATTGGTGGTTTCAACCTCAAACGGATGTATTAGATTAAAAGAAATTCAGGCAGAAGGCGGAAAACGCATGGCGGATAAAGTCTATTTGTTAGGACATAAAATTGAAATTGGAACAAAGTTAAATGGTTAATCTTATTTATGATGCTTACCGTGTTCTTTTTCGCGTTTACAGTGAAAAGACTTTTATTAAGCAGGCAATTAGCAGTGAAGTAATCGAACCGCTTAATAAAAATGCGGTTATTAAAATTTGTTACGGTGTTGTTGAAAATGATATTTATTTGGAATACGTTATTTCCAAACTTTGTTCAAAGCGCCCAAAATTACCTATACGAATTTTACTAAAAATTTCAATCTATTCAATTAAGTTTTTAAATAAGCAACCTTATGCCATAACCGATAATGCCGTTGAACTATGTAAAAAGTTGGGTAAATCGGGTATGAGTGGTTTTTTAAATGCAATTTTACGAAAATATATTAAAGATCCCAATATTGAGTTGCCAACTGAAACTTTATCTGCCTTATCAATAAAATATTCTTATCCGCTTTTTGCTGTTAAGGAATTAATTAACGATTATAAAATTGAGCAGGCAGAATCTATAATGTCGCATGATAAGGTTGTAACTTATTTACGCTTTGCTAATGGGGTAAACGGCGAAGAATATTTGAATGAAGTAAATGCTCATTATCTAAAAACACCGTTTAGCAATTGTTTTGCATTGGAAAATTTTACGCGAGAAGAAGGTTTTTTTGATGGAAAATACACCTTCCAGTCAATTGGCTCTATTGCAATATGTGATATTGTTGAAAAAGGTGTAGATTTACTTGATGCATGCGCTGCACCTGGTGGTAAATCTGTATATTTAGCTGAAAAATTTTCACAAGTAACCGCATGTGAATTGCATCCTCATAGAGTAAAACTTATTGAAGAATATGCTTCACGCATGAAGATAGCAAATCTAACTGCAATGCAAATGGACTCAACTGCTTTTCATTCTGATTTTAAAGAAAAATTTGATGCAGTTTTATGTGATGTACCTTGTAGTGGATTTGGTGTTGTAAAAGATAATCCAGATATAAAAATTAATCGTGAATACGAAAATATTTCTGAGCTTAATGAAATTCAATTAAAAATACTTAATAACGTGTCACGATACGTTAAAAAGGGTGGTTTTATTTATTATTCAACCTGTAGTGTATTTAAAAAAGAGAATGATAAAATAATAGAGAAATTCATCAAACAAAACTTTAATGAGTTTGCTATTATAGAAATAAATTCCCCTTTAAATCATAAAAAAATGCAGTTTGGACTACAATTCTTACCGCATATTAGTTCAGGAGCAGGATTTTACATTTGTAAACTACAAAAACTATGAAAAATTTATTCGATTACAATTTAGAAGCTCTTCAGAATTTGTTAATTTCAATAGGAGAGCCTAAATTTAGAGCAAAGCAAATTTATGCTAATTTAGTTTTAGGCAAAGCAATTTCAGAAATGACGGATATTCCTAATTCGCTCAAACAAAAGTTGTTGGAACAATTCCCGGATGCCCCAGTAAAAATCTATAAAAAGCTGACTTCAACTGATGGCACCGTTAAGTATTTGTTTAAGCTTGCGGATAATAACATTGTTGAAGGGGTTGTAATGACCTATAAATATGGAAAAACCCAATGTGTTTCCACCCAAGTAGGTTGCAGAATGGGGTGCAAATTTTGCGCTTCAACCCTAAACGGCTTAATGAGGAATTTAACGAAAGGTGAGCTTCTTTTTGCTGTTGCTTTAGCTAATCGTGATTGTGGGGGTAATGCTAAAAAGCGTGAAATCACAAACATAGTTTTAATGGGGAGCGGTGAGCCGTTGGATAATTATGATGAAGTGGTTTCATTTTTAAAAGAGCTTGCAACGCCTGAAAATCTAAACGTTAGCCCAAGAAATGTAAGCTTATCTACTTGTGGAATAGTTGATAAAATGTATAAACTTGCAGATGAAGGGTTACCTTTAAATTTAACCGTTTCTTTGCATGCAACAACAGATGAAAAGCGCAAAAAAATTATGCCAATTGCAAATGCGTTCACTATTCAACAAATTATTGAAGCTTGTAAGCATTATTTTTCAAAAACAGGAAGAAGGTTTATTTTTGAATATTCTTTAGTAAAAGGTGTTAATGATGGCGAAGCTGACGCTAAAGAATTGATCTCTTTATTAAGGGGATTGCCATGCCACGTCAACTTAATTCGTTTGAATGAAGTTGAGGAAACGGGATTAAAGGGTAGTACAAATAAAAATGCATATACCTTTATGAATAAATTAAATGAAGGCGGAATATCTGCAACCGTGCGTAGACTTATGGGAAGCGATATAGAGGGCGCTTGCGGTCAATTAAGAAATAAATACGTTGGAGGAAACAACAATTAAAGGTAGAGTACTTAGTGCATCAAGCAACAAATACACTGTTGATTTGGGTGAGAAAATTGTTGTAATTAATGCGCGTGGCAAAATTAAATACCGAAGCGGGGATATTTTAACAGGTGATTTTGTTGAAGTAGTTGATGACGCTATTTCAAAAGTTTACCCACGAACTTCACGTTTTATTCGCCCCAACGTTGCTAATATAGATACTCTTTGTATCACCATATCTAATCCGCCAAAACCAGATTATTTAGTTGTTGATAAGCTTCTTCTTTCTGCAAGCTTTGCAAACGTAGAAAGCGTTATAATAATCAATAAGACGGATTTAGATCAATCTATAAGCGAATACGTAAAAAAACATTACAGTTTTCTTAACATATTTTGCGTTTCAGCAAAAACAGGTGAGGGGATTGAAGGTTTAAAAAGTTTTTTAACTGGCAAAACTGTGGCTTTTGCAGGTCAATCTGCCGTTGGCAAGACTTCTATTTTGAATTCATTAATGAACACCGATTATAGAACAGGGGATATTTCAGAAAAATCTGAACGTGGCAGACATACTACAACGGGATCTCAAATAATTAAAGGAAATGGATTTTTATTGTTCGATACCCCGGGTTTTTCAGAAATTTCAGTAGAAATTTCACCTGAAGAAGCGGTTATGAATTACCCGCCGTATGAAAAATATTTAAATGAATGTAAATATCAAGATTGCACGCATATTACTGAACCAGATTGCAAAATAAAACAGTTAGTTGAGCAAAACGTGCTGTCTAAAGATAGATATGAGCGTTATATTGAAATTTTTCAAGAAATTAAAAGAGAGTACGGAATGAGATATGGAAACAAAAAACACTAATAAAATTTTAATTGCACCATCAATTTTATCCGCGGATTTTTCTAAAATGGGTGAAGAAGTTAGAAGCTTGCAAGATTGTGGGGCGGACGTCATTCATATAGACGTGATGGATGGCGTTTTTGTTCCAAATATCACCTTCGGCATAAAAATGGTAAAGGATATATCTAAGCACACTGATTTAATTTTGGATACACATTTAATGATTATTGAGCCTTGGAAATACGTAAAACACTTCGCGGAGGCTGGAAGCGATTATATAACGGTTCATTATGAGGCATGTAAAGACCGTTTAGCCAGAACCCTTGCTGAAATTAAAGAATGTGGCGCTAGATGTGGTTTGGTAATTAATCCGGATACTCCTACTGAAGCAGTTATCGAAAACGTGCCCAATTGTGACATGGTTTTAGTTATGAGCGTGTTTCCTGGTTTTGGCGGGCAAAAATTTATACCAGATGTTTTACCAAAGATTGAAAAACTGCGTGAAGTTATCAACTTAAGTGGTAAAGATATTTTGCTTGAAGTAGACGGTGGAATAAATTTTGAAAATGCAAATTTAGTTAAGAAGGCAGGTGCTAACGTGCTTGTTGCGGGCAACACTGTTTTTTCTGCGGAAAATAAAGCTATTGCCATTAAAAAATTAAGAGAAATTTAATAGAATTAGGTGATATCGTTATATCACCTTTTTTTATTACTTAAAATCATATTGATAAATTTCTATATAATAATATATAATA
>JAZSMG010000021.1:0-5227 GCA_045535775.1 Christensenellaceae bacterium
CCCTTGCTAAATCCGCAGTTTTTTTCTCTTACTCGCATCTAAACGCTTTATCGCTACGCTTATTCTAAAATTCTTTTTACTCATCGCCCACTTCGCATTTGTCACAAAAACTCATATTTCTTTCGGTTACGTACGCTAAAAGCACACTCCAATATTTTTGTCACTCTGGAATTTTCGCTTGCGAAAATGATAGAGTCTTAAAGGGTTGCTTTAACTGGGGTGGGTAGAGATTCTATCGCTAACGCTCCAGAATGACACAAAAAAGTTATTGCTAACTACTTGCATCTAGTGCTTATTTAGTGCCATAGCCATTTGCTATTTAGGTAAACATATCTATATTAAAAAATAAATAAATATCAAGGGGCAGAAAATGCCCCTTTTTTACACGAATCATGAAAATAATTTTTGGGCTGGGTAATCCCGGCAGTAAGTATGAAAACAATTATCATAATCTTGGCTTTATGGCGTTAGACGTTGTTTCCCAAAAAACTGGTATCGTCCTTAATAAAAAGGGTAGAAACGGCGTTTATGGGGAAGGCAATATTAACGGCGAAAAGGTGTTTTTGGTTAAGCCACAAACCTATATGAATAATAGCGGAGAATGTGTTTCCGCTTTTATGGCTTTTTATAAATGCCCCATAGAAGATATTCTTGTTATGTACGACGATATAGATATAGATAAAGGTGCTCTTCGTTTTCGCCCAACCGGTTCTTCTGGAACGCATAACGGTATGCGCAGTATTTGTTCGCATATAGGCAACCAGTTTAAAAGATTAAGAATTGGTGCTAAAAATACTAATCCAAACATTCCGCTTATAGATTACGTTCTTATGAATATGACCGCGGAAGATAAAGAACTTGTTCGCCCCGCGATAGAAAAAGCGGGTGAGTGCGGTGTTGAGTTTTTAAAGGGCGCAACGGTAGATGAACTTATGGCAAAGTTTAACCGCAGAACGTAAAAACCTATCTATAGCTCGATTAACAGCTATTTTACCTCTAAATTAAGTGGTGAAATTGCCACTAAAATTAGACTATGCTTTATAACTATATAAAACCTGAAAATTTAAGCGAAGAGTTAAATTCTTTGTTAACTGACGTCCGTAGTGGGATTCCCACTGCGGTTTTTGGCGTTGCTTTTTCTGAAAAATGTTACCTTGCTTCGCAAATAAACGCCCCCGTGGTTTACGTTGCGCGTGACGAGCTTACTGCTAAAGCCGTGTGCATAGAGTTACGGGCTTTAACAGGTAAAAAAGCAGTTTATCTTCCTGCTAAGGATGACGTTTTACTTTTTAATAAAGCATTTAATAAAGATAGTTTACACAACAGAATTTATTCACTTTATCAGCTTTCGCAAGGGGCGGACTTTTTGGTTGCTACCTTTGAATCGCTTATTCAGTTAATTCCAAAAAAAATTGATAGTTTTCAAGTTGAAAAGGGTAAAGAATACCCATTTGAGGGGCTAATCAACAAGCTTGTTTCCTTTGGCTATCGCAGGGTAGAAGAAATAGAGCGTAAAGGCGAATTTACCGTTCGCGGTGATATTTTGCATATATTCCCAATAAATGCAGAAGCGCCTGCACGGCTTGACTTTTTTGGTGATGAATTAGAAGAAATTAGATATTTTGATGAGGTTGGCGGAAAGTTAGAAGGTAAGACTTCAAAGCTTTTAATATTGCCAACAGTAGATTTTACCGTTGATCCAAGTGAAATTGCAATAATAAAAGCGCAGTTAAAAAAGGAATTAAGCTCTTTTGGGGTTAGCCTATTTGCCTCTAAGGCACGCGATATTATAAATGAAATCAATGAAAGATTAGATGGGGATTTAACGCACCCAGCCCTTTCTTTTATTGCACCTTTATTGGACTCTATGCAGGGCAAAATCTCTGATTATATGGGCGAAAATGCCGTTGTGGTCTATGATGAAGGCAAGCTTTTAAGCGATTCGCTTTTAGGCGCTTTAAAAGAGCATGCGGAAAGATGCCTTGCACTAAAAAAGAATTGCGAATGCTTTTCTTTTACGGTAAGCCAGTTAAAAAGTGATAAGCAAATTGCAAGCGAACTTAACTTTAAGCGCAAGTTATCGCTTCAAAGCTTAACAACGGCAATTCCATTTTTTAATCCTTTAAAAACGTACAGGCTAAAATGTAGCCCAATCCCCAGATATTCATTACATCCTGAAGACTTTTTTGAAGATATAAAGAACTGGAAAAAGCTAGGTTACAGGGTGCTTGTGTGTTGCGGTAACGGTGAAAGGGCAGAAAGAACCTTTAATTCATTAGAGGATAAAAAGATATTTTCTGACCTTGGCGATACTTTTCCGCCTGATTTTGAGGGTGTAAAAATAACCACTTTTTACCTTGCAAGCGGATTTATTTATCACGAAGGTAAGTTCGTTCTAATAGGAACAAACGATTTATTCGCAAAAAAGGAACGCGAAAAGAAAATTAAGCGTCGCCGTAACGATTTATACAACGCGCCTGAAATTGGCGATTTTTGTGTACACGAGGTGCACGGCGTTGGTATAGTTCGCGGAACAAAGAAGATAACCACAACGGACGGTACCAAGGATTACGTTGCCATTGAGTACCGCGGTGGCGATATGCTTTACGTCTGCGTAGACAAAATGGACTCTCTTTCAAAGTACCTTGGCGGGGAAGAAAAACCCACTCTTTCCAGAATTGGTTCGGGCGAGTTTGAAAGGATTAAAGAGCGCGTTAAAGCATCTATAGCCAAACTTACCATAAATTTAAAGCAGCTTTATAGGGAGCGCGCGGAGCAAAAGGGGTTTGCCTTTTCGCCTGATAACGAGCTTATGGAAGAGTTTGAAGATTCCTTTGAATTTGATGAAACGGAAGACCAACTTCAGTCTATTGCAGAAATCAAGCGCGATATGGAAAGCAACAAGGTAATGGATAGGCTTTTATGTGGTGACGTTGGTTACGGAAAAACGGAAGTTGCCCTTCGCGCCGCCTTTAAAGCAATATTGGACGGCAAGCAAGTAGCCCTTATTGCACCCACAACTATTTTAACAGAGCAACATTATATGACCTGCTTAAAGCGCTTTGCTCCTTACGGTTTAAGAATAGGGGTGCTTAACAGATTCAGAAGTGCCTCTGCTCAAGATAAAATTCTTTACGCACTAAAAAACGGTGAAATAGATTTAGTTATTGGTACGCACAGGCTGTTTTCAAAGGACGTTGAGTTTGCCGATTTGGGCTTGCTTATAATAGACGAGGAACAGCGCTTTGGCGTTGAGCATAAAGAAAAAATTAAACTTTTAAAAAAGAACGTAGATACGCTAACTTTATCTGCAACCCCCATTCCAAGAACTCTGCACATGTCTTTAACGGGCATAAGGGATATAAGCGTTATCAACACGCCCCCCACGACCAGAATACCCGTTCAAGTTTTTGTTTTGGAAGAGAGTGAGGCGCTGATTAGGGATGCTGTAATAAAGGAGCTTTCACGCGAAGGGCAAACCTTTATTTTGTTTAATAGAGTAGAGGGTATAAGTGCGTTTAGTGAGCATATAGCCCAACTTATTCCCGAAGCCAAGGTGGTTTTTGCACACGGTCAAATGCGTGAAAAGGAACTTGAAGAACGCATCTTAAGCTTTTATAAAAAAGAGTACGACGTTTTGGTTTCAACCACCATAATAGAAAACGGCGTAGATCTACCTTCTGCAAACACCTTAATAGTAATAGACTCTGATAAACTTGGGCTTTCCACCCTATATCAGTTAAAGGGTAGGGTTGGCAGAAGCGATAAAATGGCAAGAGCATATTTTACCTATAAGGCGGATTCCGTTCTTACGGACGCGGCTTATAAGCGACTTTCCGCCCTAACCGAATATTCAGATTTAGGTAGCGGATTTAAAATTGCTATGCGCGATTTAGAAATAAGGGGCGCGGGTAACGTAATGGGTAAAGAACAGCACGGCCATATGGATAAAATCGGTTACGAGCTTTACTCAAAACTGCTTAAACAACAGCTTGGCGAGGTTACCGTAAATTATCAAACGGAAATAGACGTTGGTGTAAGCGCCTTTATTCCGGAAAGTTATATTTCATCAAGTGCGGTAAGAATGGACTGTTACAAGCAAATAGCGGAAATTAAAAACGATGCGGATGAACTGCGCGTTATAACCGGTATGCGTGAAAATTACGGTGAGCTTCCAATAGAAACGGTAAACCTAATAAAGATAGCGCGCCTAAAGGAATATTGCGGATATTTTGCTTTGGTAAAGGCGGAAATAAGCAAGAAATCCTCAAGGCTGATATTTGCAAATCTTCAGTCCTTAAACAAGGATGGATTGATGGATGCAATCAATTCTAACAAGCAAAGAGTAACGCTTGCTTTTGAGGAAACCCCATACCTATTGTTCAACAGTGAGGGGTTAACTAATGAAGAAATATTAGATGAAATGATAAAATTCTTAAAAAGTGCGTTAAAAAAGTGAAAAAAGTTAAAAAATATTCTTAAAATTACATTTTACGGCTTAAAAGTTCTTGCAATATTGCAACTAATTTTGTATAATAGATAAAGTAAAATTAAGGGTGGAGTTTGCGCTCTTTAGCGATTTTGCTTTTTTTAGCTTAATAAAGCAAGGCGCGAACGAAACGCTAAAAAGTATAACACCCCAAATCAGGAGAGTTTTATGAGAAAAATTCTAACGAAAATCGTAACCTTATTTTTAATCACCGTATTGTCTGTTACGGCGTTTGCAGGTTGCGCGCTTATCACCACTGATACAGACAGAGACATGGCTCAAGTAGTAGCTACCGTTCAAATTGAGGATGATATTACTGCAGACCACATTCACAAAATAGAAATGTTATCTGCTTTCATGTCTTACGGATATATGTACGTTCAACAGTACGGTTACACCGTTGAAGCAACCTATGAAATGATTTTACAAAACTTAGTTCAAAACAAAATCATTATTCAAGGCGCAAGAATGGCTTTAGCTGATAAGTACAATGAAAAAGTTGGCTCAGACGATTTCTTAGCATACTTTATTGATAACGCAACCGCTACTGAAAATCTTAATGCATCTGCGGCTTCTATGGGTGAAGATTACGGTGTTGAAGAGTTACAAAGAGTAGTTAAGGAACTAGAAAAATATCTTACCCCTTATGAAATCGCTCAAGCTAAGCACTCTATCAGAACCAGCATTAACCAACTAGTAGAAACCTATGCTGAAGATGATGAAGAAGATGAAGGTAAG
>JAZSMG010000016.1:0-3803 GCA_045535775.1 Christensenellaceae bacterium
TAAAAGGGGTGTTTTTGGTGGCGATATGACCATAAATCAGGTAAATCAAGGCCCCGTAACTATAATTTACGATATCCCGATTGAATAAAATCTAACAAATTGAATAAAATCTAACAAAACTTAAGCGGAGCGTTAAAAAATACGCCCCGCTTTTTTTACTTGACTTTTCACAATATTAGTAAAGTTAATTTTAAAAACTAACCGTTTTGTGATATTGTCACGTTATTTATCTAAGGTGGAAAAATGGGAAAATAAACAGTTTTTTTCTTAGGTGAACAAAAAAGAGAATAAATTTTTACTTTTGTAAAAGCTTTCATTTGTAAATTAAGCTTCTTTAGTGAGATTAGGAGGAAAGAAAAGAAAAAATCAGCACAGATTATTTACTAAATATAAATTAGCGTAATTTGAATTGAATCCCGCAGTAGTGTTTACCGCCGTAGCTCCCGTGGTGTTTTGATACTGATAAACGTAAGGAAGGGTTGCCGGCTGAGGTTCATAACTCACGGTAGAAGGGCCGTAATTTCTGTTAAAGGTATTTCCAATGGGGTAAACGGCTACCAAATAGCTACCGTTTTGAACATAAGGGGTTGGTTGATTGCATTGGTGATGACAGTGATGTCTGCAATGACAGCATGGTAAATTTTGTAAACAGTTACACATAATTAATCTCCTTTAAAATATGTAAGCCCCTTACACTATTATTATACGCTAACAAAACCAAAGATGTGCACGTTGATTTAATAGTGTATAATTTCGTTGCATTAAATTTTAAAGCAAAAAAAATATTCACCGAATGCTTATATGAATTCAAAAGTTAAAAAAACTAGTAATAATGCGGAATTTTACTGAAAAATTTATAATATTCAAAACTTATGAATATATATTCATTTAATAAAAAATACAAAAATTGCATAAAATAATTGACAGTAAATATTCAAATATTGTATAATAATTAAAAATAATTTGGGGGTAAATAGGTGAGTCACGAAAAACGCAATTCCATAATAGGAATAGTTTTACTCTTTATAACGGCGTTTATTTGGGGAACTAGTTTTGTTGCTCAAAGTGATGCTATGGACCATATTGGTCCACTTACCATGAACGGTGTAAGGTCGTTGCTTGCCGCAATCTTTTTATTGCCCACTGTTTTTATTTTTGATAAAATTAAAGGTCAAAAGCCAACCTTGCTTGGCGCAACAAGCAAAGAAGATAAAAAGTATTCTTTAATAGCCGGCTTGATTTGCGGTGTACTAATAACACTTGCAAGCACAATTCAACAAATTGGCATAAAGGATACAACTGTAGGTAAAGCAGGCTTTTTAACCACGTTATACGTTGTATTCACCCCTATATTTGCATTTTTTGTTGGCAGAAAGGTTAACTGGAACGGTTGGCTTGCCGCAGGTATAACACTTGTGGGTATGTTCTTTATTTGCATAGAAAAAAACGAACCCTTAAACGTTGCAGACCTACTAATTATAATTTCATCAGTATTTTTTGGCATTCACATGGTGCTAATAGACCGCTTTGTTGTAAGGGTTGATGCTATCAGGCTTTCATTAATGCAGTTTACAGTGTGTGCCTCAGTTTGTTTAATAGGCGCATTTATCTTTGAAGAGGTGCGCATGGCTACCATTTTAGATGCCGCTTGGCCCATTGTTTATGCAGGCGTATTCTCTGCAGGTATAGGCTACACCTTGCAAATCGTTGCTCAAAAATGGGTTGCGCCAAACATTGCTCCATTAATTATGAGCTTAGAATCAGTATTCGCTCTTTTTGCAGGTGCAATTTTAAAGCACGAAAAGATGAGGGAGTTGGTTTACGTTGGTTGTATATTAGTATTTGCAGGTATAATATTAGCGCAAATCAATTTTTCCAAGAAGAAGGCTAAAGAGCAAGAAAAGTAACAAACTTAAAAGGTAAATAATAAAAATAAACGCATCTTCAAGGCTAATTGCTTTGGCGGTGCGTTTTTTAGGTTAAAAAATATTTAAGCAAGTTTTTTCATTGACTTTTTTTTAAATAAAGATTATTATATAAAGGAAAGTAAAAAATAAAAACGGTGGTGCAGTTATGAATAAAACCGTAATAGTAATAAACGGGCAAGGCGGATGTGGTAAAGATACCATATGTAATATTATGGCAAAGTATTATAAGGTAAAAAACATTTCCACCGTAGATCCCATTAAGGATATTGCAAAATATGCCGGTTGGACGGGTGAAAAGGGGGATAAAGCGCGCAAAATGCTTGCAGATTTAAAGCAGGTGTTTATTGAATATAACGATTTACCTTTAAATTTCGTAATCAAGGAAGCAGAAAAGTTTAAAGCAGATGAAAACGATATAATGTTCGTTCATTGCCGTGAAAACGTAGAAATAGAAAAAATTGTTAAAGCGCTTTCTGTAAAAACCATCACCTTGCTTATTAGAAGAAAGGATAAATACTTTCAACAAAAGGTATACGGCAACGCAGCGGACGATGAGGTAGAAAATTATAATTATAATTATATCTATACCGGCTGTAACGAAAGTATTGCAGATTTAGAAAAGAGTTTTATGAAATTCTTTGAAGAAGAGGTTAAGCCCAATTTATAAAAAACAAAGCCCTTATCAAGTGCGATAGGGGCTTTTTTAGTTGCATTTTAGGTTGTTCTAGTGGTGCAAGTTGTGGTAGTGGTTCTTGGTTGAATGGGTAAAGATTGACCGTTATCGCAACAGTAAGAGTGATTATTTTCAGTGCTTAAAAGTGCAAGAATTAAAAGCAGTTGTGTTGTTGAAATACTGCTATTATTAGTAAGTAAAAGCAAAAGCGCAATTAGCGCAATATTTGAATTCATAACAAATTCTCCGTCTTTTACATATTATTGCAAAAGAAGCAAAAATATGACAAAATGTTTTATTTGCATATATTGACATATCACCCCATAATAAAGTAAAATTAGTTTATCAAATTACGGTAGGTATAGCAGTATGGCAGGAAACGTTTTGCTTTTAGATAGGCGCACTCAAACGCTTATTAAGGATTATTTACCCTCTGAAGAGGTTATGTTTGATTTAGTGGATTTTTTTAGCGCTTTTTCAGATTACACAAGATTGAAAATTATTTCCGCTTTAGCAATTAGCGAGATGTGCGTTAGTGATATTTCCGCAACCTTAGGAATAAATCAAACCACGGTAAGCCACCAGTTAAGGCTTTTAAAAAATTGGGGTATAGTACAGGGTAAAAGGGATGGAAAAATAGTTTTCTATTCGCTAACAAACGAACTTTTATCAGATGTTTTACTCAAGGGAGTTGAATTTTTAGGGTTTTAAATTAGAATAGGTACATATAAAATGTGTTTTACGAATAAAAAAGACTTGCAATTTTTGGTTGCAAGTCTTTTGTGTTTATTTTATTTATCTTAGTACATTCCGCCCATAGCGCCGGGGTTAGCAGGTGCTTCAGGTTGGGGAATATCGGTAACGATACTTTCCGTTGTAAGAAGGGTAGAAGCAATAGAAGCAGCGTTTTGAAGTGCGCTTCTGGTAACCTTAGTGGGGTCAATAATACCTGCTTGAACCATGTCAACATATTTATTGTTAAGTGCATCAAAGCCGATATTAGTCTTGTTGCTTGCTAAAATTTTGCTAACTATAACTGAACCGTCTAAGCCTGCGTTGGAAGCGATTTGGCGAACGGGATCTTCAACCACGCGAAGTATAATTTGAGCGCCCGTTTTTTCATCGCCGGAAAGGGTAGCAACTAATTTTTTAAGAGCGGGAATAGTTCCTAAAAGTGCAGTTCCGCCACCGGGAACGATACC
>JAZSMG010000067.1:0-1894 GCA_045535775.1 Christensenellaceae bacterium
GCTGCAGTAGTTGCAAGCATAGAAGAAGCTTTACTTTACATGAAGGAAGCTAAGCCCGAGCTAGAGGTTGTATTACTTTCTGTAAACCACTGCCCCGCAAGAGCTAATATTAAAGCAAGCATTTCTGCAACCAACGAACTAATGCGCGATTTAGTTGCACAATACAGCTGGCTTTCTTACGCAGAAGTAGAATACGCATTCTGCGATAACGGCGTTGATTCCGATGCTTACTGGTTTACCGATGGATTACACCCCACCGCTAGCGGTTACGTTCAAAGAATCGTTCCTGCAATTAAGAACGCGTTAGACGGCGTTGGTCAGCCCGAAATGAGCGACGAGCTTTTACAGGAATTATTAGCAAAGGCTAAAGCGTTAAAGGCAATTGAGCTTTACGATTACAGAGAAGCTTCTTACAGAAGCACTGAATGGGCTACTGCTAAATCCCACTACGAAGCTGCTATGGCTTTAATTGAAGCTTGCGAAAGCTTAGAAGCCGTTGAAGAATTAGATTTATCTTCATACATCACTAGCCTAAAGGCTATTAAGAGAAATACAGAATACGTTTACGCAGATATGGTTGGCAACAACGGATGCGTAGTTTGGGAAACTGCAACCTTCAAAAACGCGCTTGATTCAAGCGTTAACGGCGTTTATAACGTTGAACACGACGGTCACAGAGTTGTTGATAACACCTATTACAGCGATATGAGCTTCACCTTCTGCTTAAGCGATTTAGTTAACGAGGTTGGCACAACCGGTATTCTATTTAGAGCTAAACAGCTTGCCGGCTTAGGTATTGAAGGTTATATGATTAATATCGTAACCGAGCCCAACTACATTCAAGTTTGGTACTTCAACGATTCATTCGGTAGCGCAACCATGTTTAAGAACATGACCTATATCGGCGGTTGGGTATTCCCCGGCGAAGTAGAAAACACTCTATTTAGAGCGGTTATCGAAGGCAATATGTGCTATATTTATACCGAAGCTGACTTTAGAGCAAAAGGTAGTGATTCTTACGGCTGTAGCGTTGATTTAACCAATAAAGGTGCGTTTACTCCTTGGGCAGAAGGCGGTATTGGTATTCTTGCTTGGGATAGCGGTAATAATGCAAAATGCACTCTTACTATAGATAACGTTAGCGGTAAAATTACTAAAGAACCTGTTCCGGCAATCGATAAAACCCAAGAAATCGTTACCGCTTTAAAGGGAAGCGAAAGCATTCACTCATTTAACCCTGCTAACATCAGCGGTGGCGATAACGGATTATTTAGCGGTAAGGAATTGGGCTTTAAGCTTTATACAGGACTTGAATGCGCTAACTCTACCCTAACCGTAACTCCTTCTAACGCAAACGGCAACGTTTCCGTTGCAGGTTACTTTGTAAGATGCAAAAAGAACGCTACCAGTAACGGTATAGACGGTTACTTAGTTAACTTCGTTTCTAACGCAACTCAACAGTACGTTCAAATTTACTACTTACAAAACTGCTATAATACAGATGGTAGTTCTCTAATTTGCGATTACATTGGCGGTTGGGTATATCCCGCTCAGGTTTTAGGCACTACCTTTGAAGTAACCGTTGAAGGTGATTTTATTACCGTTGCAGCTAACGGCTCATCAGTTAGCGTTGCTTTAGACGGATCTTCAGTTGGCAAGAGCTACACCGTACACAAAAACGGTGGCTTCGGTCTTATCAGCTGGCAAGAAGGCTTAACTATTGATTTAACTATTAACAAGATTTTAGTTAGATAATTATATCTAATAATAAGGTTAATATTGTTTGCATTATAAAACAATAAAACGGGCTATAACGTGAGTTAATCGCGCTATAACCCATTTTTTATTCGCTTTGTGGTGCAAAGAGATCCTATCGCCTAACGGCTCCAAAATA
>JAZSMG010000171.1:0-1771 GCA_045535775.1 Christensenellaceae bacterium
ATATAAACAAGGAAATCCTTGAGCATTGCTTAAGGCATTCAATTAAAATAAAAACAATTTTTTAAAGGTGAAACATGAAGAAAAGAATTTTAATAACTTTACTATGCTTGCTATGTGCAATTTGTATCATGGCGTGTGGGGATCCTAAGGAATCTTCACAAGCTCCTTCACAGGGATCTTCAGTTGAACAAAGCAGTTCATTGCCGGAAGATTCTTCAGTAGAAGAAAAAGTACCTAACGTTATAGAAAGGGTACAAGTAGATGAAGTATTGGCGAAAAACGTAGAAACCGCTACCTTAAAGGACGTATATATGTTATGCGAAGGTGACGCTTATATTGTAGGCGACGTGTTCAACGGCATTGCGCTTGGTGACTTAGCCTTATACGCATTAGGCGAAACGGTTAACTTTAACTATTATGACGATGGAAAATGGTACAGCGTAGATAATGATGGTAATTTAAAACCATTCAACTACGTTCTTTCAGTTATTTTTGAATACCAAATTGGTTCGGGCAAGCCCCTAGGTTTTTCTGAAGCAGAGCTTACTATGATGGGAAGCACCGCGGTTATTACATATTTTGAATCTCAGTTCGGCATAGAAATTACTTCAATATTAAACAATCCCCCTGCAGAGCTAGAAGGCCTATTACCCGCAGGCATAACCTCATTTTTAAGTCGTTGTTTAGAAATCACCGTTAGAGATTTATATAACGTTACGAACGGCGATTACTCTTACTTTGAAGAATTTATTCAGGAAACGGACGTTGATGAAATCACGAATTTAGTATTTGACGTTTTAGAATTTGATAGCACAAGAAGTTACGTTAAGCTTCGCGCGTTGCTAATTAAAACGCTAAACGGCAAATTATTAGAAATCACCGTTGACGAAAACGTAACCGTAAACTCAATTGTAGAAGCATATTTTGAAAACACTACCGAGTATACCGCTTTTGAAAAAGAATTAAGAAAGCAATTGATGGCAGTATACGGATTTGACGTTACCGTAGGGCAGTTATTAGACGTAACCATGGCTTTAGATATAGATACGGTTATAGCAAATCTTGCTTCTTTAGTAAAAACTGTTGCAACGGAAGAAGAAGCTCAAATGATAGCAGATGCGGAAGCAGAGCTTAAGGCGGTATTAAGCGGAACGCTTGGTGAAATCAAGCTTGAAGTTAACGGCGAAAAGGTAAAAGAATATATAACCGAACTATTAGGCGCAACCGTAGAAGGTGACAATGCTATTGCCTTTGTAGAAGATTTATCTAATGCAGTAGCGCAGTTATTAAACGGTTCTGCAGAGCTTATGGATTCCTTTGTAACCAAGTATGAAAGTCTAACCTTAAACGATATAGACGGTTATTTAGGTGGTGCGATTTCTAAATTTGTTACCGATTCCGGCTATGAATGGGGTGAAATTTCAACCGTTAAGGTGGCTGATCTTAAGACGATTATTGATGGAATCAATAACAGTGCAAACGGCGATATCGGTGCAGAAATAGAAAAGGCAAACGGTGACGTTGTTGAAATTGCTAAAATACTAAAGGACTTCATTAATAAGTGGATTGATGAAAATCAAGAATCAACCATAAAAGAACTGTTAAAGGATTACGTTACGGTAGACGGCGAACTTGGTGATTTAAAGATTGGCGAAATATTCGATAAAAAGCTATTTAGCTTAGATGATTTAATCTTAAACGGCGCGCTATACGAGTTAATGAACGGCACCGGTGTAGAATATCTTTTAACTGCGTTAACCGTTAACGATCT
>JAZSMG010000150.1:0-5923 GCA_045535775.1 Christensenellaceae bacterium
GAATTCCGTTCAAAACAGATTACGGTTCGCTTCCGAGCTTTGCAAAGAGGGTTTTTACCGGTAGAATGCAACGTGTAGCCACGTTACGGCTTTAATGAGGCAATTAATTTGCGAAAATAGGTGGTACAGCGGTATTTGTCGCCCTATTATCTGATGATAGTAGGGCGTTTATTTTTGTTTTGTATTCGGTTTACCTTTACAAAATTCTTAATTTTAAAATTTATATGTGCTTAAAGCATTAAAAAGGAGTATTATGCAAGAGAAAATCAATGGAATTTACCAAAATGCGCTCACTGCGATTTCACAGGCTAACGATTTAAAAAGTCTTGATGAAATTAGAGTTGCTTATCTTGGAAAAAGCGGTCTTGTAACAGGATTACTAAAGGGTATGCGCGATTTACCTCAGGAAGAGCGTCCTAAGGTTGGTCAAATGGTTAACGAGTTGCGTGAAAAAATCACTTCAGCTATGAGTGAAAAGGAAAGCGAGCTTAAAAATGCAGAGATGAATAATGCACTTGCAAGCGAACGCGTAGACGTAACTATGCCCGGTAAAAAGGATGATTTAGGCTCATTACATCCAATTAACTTAGTTAGAAATGAGCTTATAGAGGCATTTGCAGGTATGGGATTTGAAATTTATGAAGGCCCTGAAATTGAGCTTGATGAGTATAATTTTAGATTATTAAACATACCCCAAGATCATCCGGCAAGGGATATGCAAGATACTCTTTATATAACAGAAAACATTTTACTTCGCACGCAAACCTCTTCCGGTCAAGCGCGCGTAATGCAAGAAAAGAAACCACCCCTTAAGATTTTAAGCCCGGGTAAGGTTTATCGTGCGGATGATGATGCAACTCATAGTCCAATGTTCCACCAAATGGAAGGCTTAGTAGTTGATAAGAATATCACTTTATGTGATTTAAAGGGAACCTTAGAGGCGTTCTTAAAGAAAATGTTTAAGGACGATTTAAAAACTCGTTTACGTCCTTCTTACTTTCCATTCACTGAACCTAGCGTTGAGGTTGACGTAACCTGCTTTGAATGTAAGGGTAAGGGTTGTCATCTTTGCAAGGGTACTGGTTGGATAGAGGTTCTAGGTGCCGGTATAGTAAACCGTAGAGTTTTAGAAAATTGCAATATTGACCCTGATGAATATCAAGGTTTTGCTTTTGGTATTGGATTGGAGCGTATCGCAATGCTTAAGTATGGTATTCCTGATATCAGACTATTCTTTGAAAACGACGTTAGATTCTTAAAACAATTCAAGTAAGAGGAGAAGTGAAAAATGAAATTACCTTTAAGTTGGTTAAATGAATACGTTGATTTAAGCGGAATTTCCGTTGAATTATTAAAAGAAAAACTCTTCTCTTGCGGATTTGAGGTTGAAGAAGTAATAGAAGTTAATAAGCAAGTTCAAAAAATCGTTGTTTGTAAGATTATGCAAATCGATCAACATCCTAATGCTGATAAACTTTCAGTTTGTCAAATTGATGCCGGTGTGCACGGAAACTTACAAATCGTTACTAATGCTAAAAATATTAAGGTTGGCGATTTAGTTCCGGTTAGCTTAGACGGTGCTATTTTAGCTGACGGAATGCAAATTAAAAAAGGTAAGCTTCGCGGTGTTGATTCAGACGGTATGTTCTGCGGTGGTGAAGAAATTGGTATAACTGAAGAATATTACGACGGTGCCTCATTCGACGGAGTTTTAGTTTTTCATGATGATTTCCCATTGGGCGCAGACGTTAGCGAACTTTTAAATACTAAAGACGTTGTATTTGATATAGGCGTTACCGCCAACAGGCCTGATTGCCAGAGTATTTTAGGTTTAGCGCGTGAGGTTGCGGTTATTTTAGATAGACCTTTAAAAGAACCCGCTTATAATTATTCTCAGGTTGAAGCGGATACTGAATGTCCTATTATCGTAACCGTTGAAGATGGTGAGCTTTGCCCAAGATATTGCGCTAAATATTTAAAAGATGTAGTTATTAAGCCTTCACCCAAGTGGATGCAAAGAAGATTGGCTGTTATGGGCATTAGAGCTATCAATAACATAGTTGATATTACCAATTACGTTTTACTCGAAATGGGACAGCCTATGCATGCTTTTAATGCGGATTTCCTTACTAAAAATGCAATTGTTGTTCGCAGAGCTTCTAACGGCGAGAAAATTGTTACCCTAGATGAAAAGGAATTTACCTTAAATAGCGATCACCTACTTATTTGTGATGGTGAAAAACCTGTTGCGTTAGCAGGTATTATGGGTGGTAAGGATAGCGGTATAACTGATGATACTAAAAATATTTTATTTGAATGTGCTAAGTTTAAACGTGATAACGTTCGTAAAACCTCTAAGGCGCTTGGTCAACGTTCAGATTCTTCTGCACGTTTTGAAAAGGGTGTTGATTCTTATACTGTTGAACGCGCACTTTGTAGGGCTTTAAATCTGGTAGAACAAACAAATTCTGCTATTATCTGTGGAAAAACTGTTGACGTATTAAACGAAAAGATTAATAATAAGGTTATTTCTACATCATATTCTAGCATAAATAAGGTATTAGGTGTTGAGGTTGCTAACGATATTCAAAAGGGTATTTTAGAAAGCTTAGGTTTCGTTATTACTGAAAGCGGTAACTCTTTTGAAGCTGTAGTTCCTGCTTGGCGTGATGACGTTGATGATTTCCCCGATTTAGCAGAAGAAATTATTAGAATTTACGGTTACGACCATATTGAATGCCGTCTTTTAGAGGATGCTACTATTACAAACGGCGGAAAAACTCAAAGACAGCTTAACGAAGATAGGCTTAAAAACGCTCTTATAGCAAAGGGATTTAATGAGACTTTAACCTATTCCTTTGTTTCTGAAAAGGATTATGAAACATTTGGGTTAGATAAAGACGCGCTTGAAAATGCACATATTAAAATTATGAACCCCTTAGGTGAGGATATGAGTGTAATGAGAACAACTCTTGTTCCTTCTATGGTTTATAATATGGTTCGTAATTTAAACAAAAAGAATTTAAGTGGTCGTTTGTTTGAATTATCAAAGGTATACTTACCCAAAGCGCTTCCTTTAACAGAGCTTCCCGTTGAAAATGCTAGATTAACCTTAGGTGTATTCGGCGATAAGGAGGATTTCTTTACTGTTAAAGGTGTAATTGAAGAAATTCTTGAGTTTATGCATATCGGTAGCGAATGCGCATACGAAAGAGCAGACGCACCTTACTTACATCCTGGCAGATGCGCTAAAATAATTTGTGGTGAACAAGTATTAGGCGTCTTTGGTGAAATTCATCCTCTAACTAGGGAAAAACTTGGCATTGATAAGAGGATTTACGTTGCAGAACTTGATTATGATGCAATTGATTTACTCTTAACTGGTAAAATTGGTTATAAACATATTTCAAAATTCCCCTCAGTTGAACGTGATTTAGCTTTAATTGCGGATATTGATATGCCTAATGCTGAAATCATTAAATTGATTCGTGCTAGAGGCGGTAAGAATCTTCAATCAGTTAAATTATTTGACGTTTACACAGGAAAGGGCGTGGATGAGGGAAAGAAGAGTGTAGCTTATAGATTGACTTTCTCATCTTTAGAAAAGACCTTTGGTGAAGGTGAGGTTGACTCTTTTATTAAGAAGATATTATTCTTCTTGGATCAAAACAATATTAAATTAAGATAATTATGAGAAATAACAACGTTGAATTACTTGCACCTGCAGGCTGTGAGGAAAATTTTTATGGCGCTATTAATCATGGAGCTGATGCTGTATATCTAGGGCTCCCTGATTTTTCCGCGCGCAAAAATGCAGGCAATTTTACGTTGGAACGCCTTAAATTTGCAGTTGCTTACGCTCATATTTTTAACGTGAAGGTTTATGTGGCTGTAAATACCGTTGTTAAAAACAGTGAACTTGTTAATTATTTTGAATGTATTAATCAAGCATATAATGCAGGTGTTGATGCATTTATTGTTCAAGATATTTTTTTAGGAAGAATATTAAAAAGATATTTTCCGGGGATTGTTTTGCATCTTAGCACTCAAGCCGGAATAAATAACGTAGATGGGGCAAAGCAAGCTATTTCTTACGGATTTAGCAGGGTGGTCCTTGCGAGGGAAACGCCAATAAATGAAATAAAAAAGATATCTAAAATTATAGAAACCGAAGTATTTGTTCAAGGTGCGCTTTGTACTTGTTTTTCGGGGCATTGCTATTTTAGTTCATTCATTGGTGGCTTAAGCGGTAATCGCGGTTTTTGCCGTCAACCATGTAGGAAACTTTACAGATATGAAGGTGAGGGGATAAAGGATTCCAATAGATATGCTTTATCTTTAAGTGATTTATCAATGGTAAACCGTTTAAACGAATTGATTTTGTCTGGCGTAATAAGTTTCAAAATAGAAGGTAGAATGCGTAATTTTGAATATGTTTGCGCTTCATGCGATATGTATAATTCTTTGCTAAACGGCGAAACCTTTTCTAGGATTAAGTATGAAAACCTTAAGCGAACCTATAACCGCGGTGACTATACTGAAGGTTACTATTTTGGTCAAGATAAGCGATTGATTTCTGATAAAGTGCAAGGGCATATTGGTAGTGTTATCGCCACTGTAGCCTCTGTAAAAGGTAATCAATTAGTTTTGTGCGGGTGTAAACACAATATAAAAGAGGGAGATGCTTTTAAGGTTTTAACTGGTGGAGTGGAAACAGGTCATGCAGTTGCCGTTAACAAAAACGGCAAGGTTGTAGTGCTGTTTAAAGAGCGAGCATTTATCGGTAGCGAACTTGCTATTACTAAAGACGTATCTCTTGAAGAAAAGTATTCCTTATCTAAAAAAACTTTCTCAGTAAGAGCGATTATGGAAGCTATTGTTGATAAACCATTAAAATTAACCGTTAATGGAATTGATTATTATTCCGATTTTATAGTAGCGCCTGCTATTACTAGTGCAGTAACGAAAACAGAAATTAAAGAAAATTTAAGAAAGAAAGACGTTTATCCTTTTGAAGTTACGCCTTCATGTGTAATGAATGAAAAGGTCTTTATTCCAAAAAAGGTAATGAATTCATTACGCGCTAGGGCATATGAAGAATATTTTTATTCTTTTGTAAACACTAAGGAATTTCAAATTAATTTTAACGAGGACTTTGAGCAGACTGTTCCTACTAATATTGATTCATTGCAAGAAATAACAGTAATTTCGAATAACTTTGATTTTACCCCAAATGCCAGTATAAAAAAATTGGTATTTTGCCCTAATAATTACAATGATTTAAATGAATTTGAGCGTTTTTTTGCGCAAAGTAATAAATTTTCTGCTGAAAAGTATTTATACGTGCCAGCCTTTTTAAATGAAAAAGATGAATCAATAATTGCTTCCAGAATGGAAAAATTTGATGGCATTTATTGTGAAAGCGCTAGTTCTTTGTTTTTAGCAAAGCGGTATAAAAAGAAGTTTTTTGCAGGCGTAGAATTAAACGTAACTAATAATTTAACATACAATCAATTGGTTTTAGAGGGTGCTTCAGAAATAGCTTTATCTAAAGAACTTGCAAAAAACGAATTGATGTGTATGAAAGAGGGATTTGTGCTTTCTTTTGGCGCTATAAAGATAATGTCTTTAATGTATTGCCCGTTTTCAAAAATGTGCTCAAACTGTAAAAGAGGTCATTATTTTAAACTTAAAGATTCAGTTGGAAGGTCCTTTAACGTTCGCAGATACATTTTATCTGAATGCAGATTTGAAGTCTACAATGAAAGTTTGTTAAGAAGTAAAAGTTCTTTCAAAAAACAAATTTTTGATTTTACGACTCTAAATACAAAACAAATTAATGAATTATTAGAAATTTATTTAAAAAATAAAGAGAACACAAGTTTTAATTTTACTTCAGGTAATTTAGTTAAAGGTGTGGAAT
>JAZSMG010000136.1:0-12380 GCA_045535775.1 Christensenellaceae bacterium
CAGTTTATAAATATTAAACTTGAATTTTCAAATTTTAATTCTTTCAAGTCACTTAATTCAATTATAAATGCAATTTTTTCACAATCTAAATCAATAGGCAAAAGATTAGAAGGCATCACTAATAAATTAAATTGATTTTTATCCATTTCAGCAAAGTTTAATGTTCCTAAACTATTTTGCAAAAGTGAATATTGTTCAGGCTCTTCATCAAAAAAACTGTCGTTAAAATCAGTGTAAGCATCTGGCTCTTCCGCATAATATCTAACCTTTGCTTTCATTTTATTTTTTGAAAAAGAATATGCTTCAATAAAAAAATACAAATAACCTTTAGAAGGCAAATACTCACTTTTAAACTGCTCTAAGTTTATTTGGGCAACAAAAAATTCAAAGGGAGAAAATATATCTTCTTCAAGCCAAGTATCCGGTAAATACACTTCCCCAAACAGTTTACTTTCTTCCAGTTCCGTTTCCTGATTAATTGCCAGAATTTTCATCCTTATTACCCTTCACTCTTTTATAATATAAGTCATTAGAAAAATCACGTTTTTCCTTATATTCACCGCCAAATAATTCAATAGCGAATTTTAGTTCCCTAAAATCAACGTAATTAATGGTTGGTAAAGCAATAACCTCTAACAACGCCGGTAATGCCTTTTCATCACCGTATCTCGTTACGTAGGTTAAATATAATGGAATATCCTCTAAATGATTTTTTAATTCATTGGTAAGTATATTTAAAATTCTATCATCATGCTTACAAAGGGAAAAAATCTCAAGAAAATAAATTGCACTACTACCGGCCTTTTCATAAAGTTCTAAAGCTTTTTCTTTTGACTTTTCCGGGAATGTTGCAAGCTTTTCTGCTAAAAGTTCTTTTAAATCCTCACTCGTATTATCATCTAAAAGCATGTCAAAATAGCGGTCAAATGCGGCAGTTGAATGCTTATCACTTAAAATATTGATGCTATAAAAAATAAGTTCTTCAGAATACTTGGCATCAATAAAATCTATAACGTATTCTTCGCAGTCGCTTGCGATTAAAGCCTCACACAAAAAATCTGATACAGGAACTTCTTGTTCTACGTGCTCCTTTAATAATTCAGCCAATTCTTGACCGTTTAGTTCTGCATAATAATTTTCCGGGGCAATTCCACCTAATTCATCATTGGGTGTTGAGCCAAACTCAAGATATAAAACGGGGATTTTTTCCTCCCATTGCTTTTCTGTAAATTTACCTTTGTTATCATTTATATATTTCACAAGAAAATTGTCAAAAATCACGTCGATATCGATAACTTTAACTTTCATAAAAACTCCTACTCGCTTGTTGTAAGCTTAATTATTTTATTCACCTTTTCTACGGAAGAGCCTATATACATAATCAATTCTTCCGGCATTAATTTAATTTTAATTCCTGCATTTATGGTTACGTAAGCAGCCAAGGCAAGAACGTCCGTCACTTTTTTTAAATTACCGTTAGAAAGCAAACGGTAATAAATATCGTAAACAGAATCTCTTAATTTATACAGTTCATTTTCATCATATGGCGCCATTCGACCAAAAGCAATTGCATACGCACCTAAAAATAATGAAGCAGAATCCTCTGTGAATTCAACCTTTTCAAATTGTAAACGGGAATAAACGTTACCGTAAACTAATCCGGTCAATTTATCATTCCCCATTTCAACCAATGCCGTAATAATAATACTTTTTACGTTATCAGATAACCTTAAATCAATAAGCATATCCTTCAAAAATTTTTCAGCTTGTGCAGTTTCTAAAAAAGAAACCAACTGACAGGCAATAATTTGAAGTTCCGTTCTATTAGTACAAAAGCATTCTTCAGCAAAATTATAAATTTCACACGCTTTTTTGCGCAACTGTCTTTTGCTCATTACTAAATATTTAGGGGCTAGTGCTTCCAACTGCAAAATTCGACTTTCAGGTAATAGCAAGTAAAAAGGAAGAGTGTTTGGAAAATCATTATTTCCGTTAGCCTTTTCAAATGAAGCATTTGCATTATACTCTGCTACCTTAGAATGTGTAACCTTATAATAATCTATAAAACACTCTCTTGCCTCATCAAACTTTCCAACGTTATAAGCCGATACACCGCAATAAAAATAAATTCGTGGGGTATTAAACAAATCCCTTAAATAACAAGCAAACTTATAATTTAATCCATGATTCCCTGTAGACCTAATTAAATGAAAAAACTTAATCAACTGATCAAAATCATAAATTTCCTTTCTTTTCAATTGTGTTAAAACCTGTTCAGCCGATTGAATATCACTCAAACAAAAATACGCACCCAAAATATTATTTATTGCATATTCATAATTTAATGAATTTTCACTGATTTGCCGGTACTTTTCTATTGCTTTAAGGTAATCACCGTCAATCATATAAAAAGCGCCCAAAGTAATACAAGCATTTTCATATTCGGAAGAATCATCACTGACTTCATATAACAATCCATATGCCTCTTCAGGTGAATCCTCAAATAATTCCTTTGCCTTTCTTATTTTTTCCCTATCGGCATCACCCTGAAGATCAACAATTTTAAATGGTTGATTCTTTTCTGTAACAGTGTAAAATAAATCAAATAAATATTCATCAAAGGGATATTCTTCATCTGAATCGTTTATTTGCAAATTAAAATAATACGCAGCCAAGTCATTATCGCCAGCAAGGTAATAATTACCACCCAAACCGTTGTACGCTTCCGGAAATCTCCTTTTGGTTACGCAGTTTAGGTATTTATACCAATAAACCAAACTGTTGTTATACATTTCCAGTGAAGTATATAAATTCGCAATTTTTCTGTATATTTTAGGTGACGGTTTAGTATTTTCTGAAAGCGCAAGGTATAAGGAAAGAGCCCCTTCCAAATCGCCCTCAGCTTCTTTAGCCTCCGCAAACGGAAGAAGATTGCTTTCATCCCTTTTAAAAATTATTACACCCTGCTCTTTTTCGTTCAAATTTTACTCCTTCGGATTTATAGCATTCGCCAATAATTCATCAATTTCTTCTTTATTATAAGAGTAATTCTTATTACAGAAATGGCAATGTATTTCTATTTTCCCTTCTTTTTCCAGCGTTTCATATAACTCTTGTTTGCCTAAAGTAAGCAATATAGAGTCAATATATTCTTTTGAACAAATACATTGGTATTTTGGTTCATATTTTTCATATGAATAATCGGTAAACGCCCTTTTAATAAAAGATTCAGCGCCTTCAGTTTCCATTACAGTAGATATATCACCTAAAGTCATCAACAATTCTTCAGCTCTAATAACGTCAGCTTCATCAGCCTGAGGAAGTGTTTGAAAAATAACACCGCCAGCACCGATGCATTCGTAATTTTTACCTATTTTAACACCTAAGGCCATCCCTGTTGGCTGTTGCTCAGAAAAGGTATAATATGATGCAAAATCTTCTGCTATTTCACCGCTTACTATTTCTGCACTTCCCGTATAAGGCTCTTTAAGCCCCATGCTTTTTACAACTGTCATTCTACCGCGACCAACGCAACCTGCAACGTCTAACTTACCTTTTGCGTTTAGTGGCAAATTACAATTAGGATTATCAATATACCCACGCATATTTAATTCACTATCACCTGCCACAACGATGTGACCGCCTACACCATCACCGCTAATCGTAACCGAAAGCCTATCATCCTTACCTTTTAGGGTTGAAGACATAAAAGTCGCAGCAATCATAGTTCTACCTAAAGCGGCGGCTGCAAGCGGTGTTAAATTGTGTATTTTTATTGCGTTATTAACTAACTCAGTTGCTTCTATAACGGTTACCGAAATGTTATTGTTAAAAGCAACACCCTTATATAATACGTCCATTTTTCTATTCCTTAATAGCTGTAAAATTTATTCTATGGCTTGTTTGGGTATATTCACCCATATCACCGTCAACATCTAACACCTTAAACCCTGCTTCATGTAAAGCGCTTTCTAAAAACTCTTTAGTGTGAATATATTCTACAAGTTGACTTTCTCTTTTTACGTACTTATCATTTTCACGCAAAAAAACGCTCATTTCCATTTGCACCCTATCTTCAAAGGGTTTGTTAAACCAAATATATGAATATTCCTCGTCGTCTTCGCAAAAGGTATTATCGGCAATAACTTCTTTAAGCTTATATTCGCTTGAAACGTCAAAATGCAATATCCCACCCTTTTTTAAAATAGATGCAAAGTTTTTAAAGGTTTTTACTACTTTTTCAGGTGGCAAACAGTTTATAGCATCATTTATTGCAGTAATAAAATCCACTTTTGTGCTAAATTTAAAAGTTGTCATATCACCGACGATATATGATATAAAAAGCGCTTCTTTTGCTGTTATTTTTTGTGCAGAAGTAAGCATTTCCGGGGAAATATCCATCCCCCAAACGTTATACCCCTTTCTTTTTAAGGCGCGAGTAAAATAACCGCTTCCGCAAGCTATGTCAATACCTATAGCCGATGAATTAAAATATTTCCCTATTTTATTCGTAACGTAATTTGCCCATCCTTCATAATCGCAGTTGTTAACCATAGAATAATCATAAAATTCTGCAACTGAGGCAAATAATTGTGTTTTTTTCATAATTACACCTAATCAATTTAGGGCGGAAGAAATTCCGCCCCTAAAAATTATTCATCATCATCGTTATCCGTTGAAGAATCATCATCTAAAGACTCTACCTCATCAAGAGGTGCTTCGTTGCTAATTTTTCCGGATAACACGTCCTCAACGTATTCATCACTAGCCTTTCTCATAGCTTGTTTACTTTCTTCTAATCGCTGTAAGTCTGCCCTTGAGAAGGTTTCAGGGATTTCGATAATTTCAATTTCATAGTCAGTTATAGGCTTAATGGGGCGTTTACCAAGAGTTGAACGCTCAAATGAGAAATCACTTTCCTCATCATCAGGTGTTTTACTGTAAATACCTCTGTTTTTAACCGCACCGGGAACCTTATCGTTAATAAACTTATCAAATGCCCATTGTGAATAGTTCGTCCAAATAAGCATTGCAACTGAAAGACCAAAAAACAAAAAGATCATAATACCAAATGCAAAACCGGTATTACCTAAACACATAATAATGACACTTACTAGCGCAAAAGCTGCAAAAAATAGGTTTGTAGGTACTAAAGCTATTGTCATTATAATTGCATTTCTTATCAACTGACGGAACTTTAAGTCGTAAGTTACACCCATAGAAAGCATATACAAATACGTTATGCTAATAAAACCTATCATTATATAAGATAAAACGTTAGAAAGCGTATATAACCAATGACCGCCACTTTGAGCCGATTGAAAATTGATGGATGAAATGGTAAAAATACAAGCTGATAAAAAAATCGTATAAACAAGCGTAGAAAGCATAACTACTAAATAATTTTTCTTTACACCCGTCCAAAAATCTTTACCAACAAAAACACCTTCTGCCCAAACCATGTTACGCATTACGTACATTCCGCCGGCAATACCAACGGAAGCAATTAACCCTGCAAGAGGTAAGAAAATAAGCGAAGACGCGTTTGCTCTAAGATATATTTCTTCATTAAATCCAGCCCCTAAAAAGTAACCGGGATACCCTAACCCCACGTTTTGTGAAAACGGCCCGGTTGAAGCACTATACTGCACTTGCATATAGCGTAAAAATATCACCATAAAAATAGGTAATAAGAATAAAAGCGTAAGGAAATTCAAACCGATCAATTTACCCGTATTACTTTTAAACAAATCCCAACCAAGCTCCCATCTGTTACCGGGAAGTGTTCCACGCGCATAACTATCAGACCTCTCCGGTCCCTCTATCATTTTAGCTATAAAACCTTTTTTTCTTGTAGCCATAAATTACTCCATTATATAATAACTAGTATATATAATAATCTATTTTAATTTTTTTTTCAATCAAAAAAGCACAATTTTAAGAATTAATAACTCAATTTTCAAAATTCCTTCTTTTACGACAGCTTTTTTATTCAAAATGTACCATTAAATTAAAACGTAAACATATAATTTAGTATGAATACTTTATCATTTAAAGGGGTTATCACCGCCCTAATTACACCATTCAAAAACGAAAAACCAGACTTTGCTTCTTTGCAAAAAATCTTAGAAAAACAAATTGAAGCGAAAACCGATGCAATAGTACTTTTTGGTACAACCGGCGAAGGGGCAAGTCTATCCCTAGCCGAAAAGAAAAGTATTTTTCTTCTTACAAAACGCATTTTAAATGATAAAACCCCCATAATAACTTGCATTTCAACCCAAATTACGCATATTGCAGTAAATATTGCCAAGCAATTCGAAAGTTGGGGATCGGATGCAAATATGGTAATTTCCCCCTATTATTATAAATGCACCGAAGAAGGGATTATAAAACATTTTGAATTAATAAGTAATTCAACAAATTTGCCAATTATACCATATAACGTTCCTGCCCGTACCAACTGCGATATCTTTAACTATCCCAACGTAATAAACTATTTTAATCAAAATAAAAAGGTTGTGGCAATAAAAGAAGCAGATAACAGTTTAAATAATTGCCTTAACCTATTAAACAAATTAAAAATGCCCTTATTATGCGGAAACGATGAACTTATGTATGAATGCTTAACTGCGGGCTACAAAGGATGTATTTCTGTTATATCAAATATTTTTCCAAGCAAAATTAAAGAAATTACTTCACTAATATTACAGAACAAAGCAAGTAAAGCACAAGAAATTTTCAACAACTTAATACCCGTTATTAATATCTTAAATACACTTCCAAACCCTATAAGTGTAAAATATGCTTCGAGTTTAATATATAATCACAGCCCAATTTTAAGACTTCCCCTAACTGAGCCTGAAGAAAAAATAAAAATTGAAATTAAAAAAACGTTACAAAATTTTAAGGAGAATTTATGAAATCACTTTTAGTAAGCGGAATAAGCGGGCAAGTTGGAATGCACGTTGCAAAACTAGCAAAAGAATACTCATTTAACGTTGTTTGCGGAATTGATCGCAAAACTTTTTATGAATTTGACTGCCCCATATATCAAAACTTTAACGAAGTAAAAGAAAACGTAGACGTAATAATCGATTTTTCATCCCCTTCTTTAACTGAAGAAGCAATTGACTTTGCAACCGAAAGAGGGTGTGCTTTAGTAAGTGGCACAACCGCTCTGTTAGTCAACCAAAAATTTAAGCTTAAACTGCTTTCACAAATTAAGCCGGTTTGTCATTCAAATAATTTTTCACAAAACATAATTCACTTTCTTAACGCGTCAAAAGTATTAAAAAGTGGGTTAACTGATTTTGACGTAACTCTAATTGAATCACATAATAGGAATAAAAAAGATACCCCAAGCGGTACCGCAAAGCATTTATCTGAAATCCTTGGCATAAAAAACATCCATTCAGTGCGCGGTGGAAATATTTCTGGTTTACACAAAATTATATTTTTAGGCAATGGTGAAGAAATAGAAATTACTCACCGCGCGTATGAAAAATCAATATTTGCAAAAGGTTCTTTGTATTGTGCACAAAAACTATTAACTAAAGAAAAAGGGCTTTATTCGCTGAATGATTTAATCAACGAATAAGCCACACAAATTATCTAAGAGGTTTAACACCCTTACCTACTATAGAAGTAGCCATTATTGAAGAATTAAACTTATCCTTTGCAACTTGATTAACCTCTTCCAAGGTAAGTGCGGATAATTTATTTAATTCCTTTTCTATATCAAAAATATCGTTTGATAAAAGCAATCTTTTACCGTAAGACATCATTAGGCTTGACGTGCTTTCACTTGAAAGAGCCGTTGAGCCTTTAATTTGTTCTTTTGCGCGATTTAATTCCTTTAAGGTGATTCCGTTTGCTGAAAGAGTATTTAATTCCTCTAAAATGCAGTTATAAGCGCTATCTAAAGTTTTAGGATTTACGCCTGCATAAATATATAAAACCCCGGTTTCCTTGTAAGATGAAATAAATGAATATACAGAGTATGCAAGACCACGTTTTTCACGAACAGACTGGAACAGTCTACTACTCATGCCTCCGCCAAGAATTGAGCTTAGACATAAACAAGCATATCTTTTATCTGATGATATTTTTTCAGAAGGAATTGCCAAACCAAAATGAACCTGTTCAATACTCTTGTCTACGCAAACGTTATTCGCACGAATATTACTTTCTACTAAATGCGGAACATAAATACTTTCACCTTGATAACTAGAAAAATATTTATCCACCATTTCAATAACTTCTTCGTATTTTACCTTGCCGGCAAATGAAATAACCGTATTTTTGGGAACGTAATACTTTTTCCTATAGTTAAAGATATCATCCCTAGAAAATCTTAATGCGTTTTCTATCGGTCCTAAAATAGTAGCACCGTAACCGCTTTCACCAAAAAAGGCAGTGGCTAAATTATCAACGCATAAATCGTCGGGGGTATCCTCCGTCATATTTATTTCTTCAATAATAACCGTTCTTTCCTTATCAAGCTCTTCTTCGGGATAAACTGAATTTAAAAATATATCGCTTAAAATTTCAAAGCTCTTTTCAACGTGATCTCTGATACACTTAACGTAATAACAGGTTACGTCTTTTGAAGTAAAAGCATTTATTTGCGCACCGATACTGTCTATTTCATCAGAAATATCAAAGGCAGTTCTTTTTTGCGTACCCTTAAAATTAACGTGCTCTATAAAATGTGAAATACCGTTTTCACTTTTTGTTTCAAATGCACTACCAACCCCTACCATAATACCCATAGTAACAGATTGAACGTATTCTATTTCTTTAACTATAACTCTTAAACCGTTAGGATAAGTTTTTACTTTAACCATCATTCTCCAAACATTGCGTTACGGTTGAAACAATCAACCCACGCTCTACGTAATAATTTAGTATTTCAGGCAACGCCTTTAGTGTGTGCTCTTTTGGGTGCATTAATACGAAATCTCCGCCTGAAATATTTTTTGTAGCTCTATTATACACGATTTTTTCACTTTTGTCACGCCAATCAACCGTGTCTATCGACCATAATATAACTTTATATTGCATTTTTTCGCAAACTTGCAAAGTGGTTTTGCTAAACGCACCGGAAGGCGGTGCAAAAAGATTCATGCTTATGCCCACCTGTGCAAGCATTAATTCGTGGGTGTTCTTTATTTCCCTCAAATTTCCATCAAAATCAAGTTTTGAATGATCCTTATGAAAATATCCGTGATTACCAATCTCATTTCCCTTTTCAACTAGATACTTAATTAAATCAACGTTATCATCAGCAAAACAACCGCCCATAAAGAAAGTAGCATTAAATCCATATTCATTTAAACAATTTGCTATTTGATAAATATATTCTTTATTTTCATAACAATTAAACATTAAAGCTACTTTATTGGATTTTTTATTGCCGTTATAAATAGGCTGATTTTGAATATTGTCAACTAAAATTGCATTGTTATCCGTATAAAAATAAACGCAAGCAATAATAGTAACTAAAACAACCATTACACATCCAGACAAAATGCGAATTTTAACAGTTTTGTTATGCACTTTATAAGATTTCCTTGTGTAATTATATGCTAAACCAACTTTTTTATGCTTTAAACGTAAAAGTCGATATCTTATGAAAGTTTCGTAAGATATCGACGTAAAATCATCTTTTAAAATTACCGAAAACTTCGTTTACCCTAGAAAAACTTGCAAATGATTTAGGATATTTTTTAATTATCTTCATCATTTTAGAAAGTTCTCTTTTTCTTATAATACATACTATCATAAAACGCTCTTGGTGCGTATACATTCCGTGCACGTTCATTTCCGTTACACCGTGTTTTAGCTCCATCATTATCTCTTGCGCTAAATCTTCGGGCTCGTCAGTAATAATTTCAAACTTATACCCTTCCTTTGCTCCTTGTAAACAGTAATCAACTACCATATTGGCAAGAAAAAGGTTTAAAAGAGTACAAATAGCAGATTCAATTTTATTTGAAGAATCATACACAAATAAAATAAGTACTACAACTACACTGTCTAAAATAAAAGTAAGCCAAGCAATATTAGCCGCAGGATGCCAATGCTTTACCAATGAAGATATGCAATACGTTCCCCCTGATGCTCCGTGGCGTTTAATTTGAATAGCGAAACCTATTCCAGTTACTATACCGGTTGCAATCGTTGCAAATATTAAATTTCCTGAAGAAGCAACATACGGTTCAACTATATTAACCTTTTCTAAAACTATCAAAGCAATAGATTGTGTAGCAACGTAAATAGTTAAAAATATTCCCAGCTTTCTTTCAACGAAAATTGATGCTAATATAAATAGGGGTAAGTTAAAAACAATCATATAATACCCCATATTAACGTGCGTTAAAGTTGCTATTACAGATGCGATTCCTGAAATACCGCCCGGCGCAAAGTTGTTTGAATTAGCAAAAACGTGTAACCCAAATGCTACTACTAAACCAGCTAAAATACTGAAGAAGGTATCAAAAAATAATTCTTTAACTATGTTTTTTTTCATATAGTTACCTATTTTACTATATCATCTTTATTCCAACGGAAATTGCCGTTAACACTGCTTACAGCGGATGAATATACAAAAAGATTGTTGTATTTTTTAAGCAATTTCATAAATTCCGGTACCTGGCGAATGTTTACAACACAAAAAATCATTGACTTATCATCACCGGTAAACATACCCTTACTATCTACAATCGTAGCACCATGCTTTAGAATTGAAAGTATATCCTCACGCAAGGCGTCAGGCTCACTTGTTATTATCTTAAATTCCACTGCATTTCTCTTGCTTCTCATAATAAAAGAAACAGTCATTTCAAATACGAACATTTGAATTATAGAAAGCATTATACTTTCTAAATTCCAGTAAACAAAATAAGAAGAACCAATGATAATGTAACATAAAACGGTTACGTATCTTTCTAAGTTAACGTAAGGATTTTTCTTTTGAATAATTGCAGCCACTATATCCACCCCACCGGATGAACCGCCAATTTTAAACACTAATCCCGTTCTTACCCCTAGCATTAAACCGGAAAATATTGCAGGCAACAGTTTTTCATTGCTATGATACTGATTAATAAATCCCTTATTATCCAATAACTCTAGTAATACCAAAAATACACTAAGTGAAACTATGCTTATTATAGTGTATATAGTAAATTTTCTATCCAAAAACACTATAGAAAGAACCAATAGCGGTGCGTTTAATGCAAACAAGAATATACCGCCGTTAACCATAGGAAATTCTTCTTGTAGCATTGTTGCAATCCCATCCACACCGGAAGGAGCAAACCCCGCAGGATAAACGAAAATATATAGACCGATAGCAGAAACTAAACTACCTGTTAAAATAAATAAGACGTGAAATAAATACTTTTTAATCATACGTGAAGCCCTTTATTTATTAGAGGATTATATTATAATCTTGTTTAAAATTATTTACAACTAAATTTACGCTAAAAATTAAAAATTAATGTAACAAAAAAGAGACTATATCAAAATAAAGTCCCTCTTTTTTTGTTTTATGATAAAGGATAAGATATCTCTACTTTTATTTAGAAAGGTACCTCTGTGAATTTTTGAACTTCTTCACGAGCGATCTTATCGCAACGGTTATTATTTACGTTATCAGCATGCCCTTTTACGTGTATAAAAGTGACTTTATGCTTATTTAAAGCAATATAAAGAGTTTCCCATAACTCACGATTTTTAACAGGCTTTTTGTTGGCAGTTTTAAAACCGTTTGAAATCCAAGTATCTAGCCAACCTTCCGTAATTGCACTTACAACGTACGTTGAATCACTATACAAAATTACTTCACATTTTTCCTTTAACGCATTAAGCGCCTCAACTACGGCGGTAAGCTCCATAACGTTATTCGTTGTTTCAGCTAATCCACCAGAAAAAACCTTTTCTATCCCTTTATAATTAAGAATTGCAGCCCAGCCTCCAGGTCCTGGATTACCCGAACAGGCGCCATCCGTCCAAATTTCAACTTTTTTTAACATAATTATCCTTTTTAGCGTTTTTTTTCTTGACTATTTCTAAACTTTAATATATAATAACACTTGCGCTTAGGGGAGTGGCTCAACGGTAGAGTAGTGGTCTCCAAAACCATCGGTTGCGTGTTCGAATCGCGTCTCCCCTGCCAAAACGCTTTATACTTCGGTATAAGGCGTTATTTTTTTATCTTTTTGGTCGTAACTCAAGGCAGATTAGTGGTCTCCAAAACCATCGGCGAGCGCGAACGAATCGCGTCTCCCCTGCCAAACGCTTTATACTTCGGTATAAGGCGTTATTTTTTTATCTTTTTGGTCGCAACTCAAGGCAGATTAGTGAGCTCCAAA